>CAZTLC010000001.1:0-21515 GCA_964614295.1 uncultured Aquificaceae bacterium
TTATGGCAAAGGAAAAGTTTGTTAGAGAAAAAGAGCACATCAACGTAGGAACCATAGGTCACGTTGACCATGGTAAATCTACCTTGACCTCTGCTATTACATGTGTGTTAGGCGCCGGTGTATTACAAGGCGGTAAGGCAAAATGTTATCGTTATGAAGAGATAGACAAAGCGCCAGAAGAAAAAGAAAGAGGTATAACCATCAACATAACTCACGTTGAATATGAGACTCCGAAAAGACACTACGCTCACGTTGACTGTCCTGGACACGCAGACTACATAAAGAACATGATTACAGGTGCAGCCCAGATGGATGGTGCTATACTGGTTGTATCAGCAGCTGATGGTCCTATGCCACAAACCAGAGAACACGTTTTGCTTGCAAGACAAGTTAACGTACCTTATATAGTAGTATTTATGAATAAATGTGATATGGTAGATGACCCAGAACTTTTAGATTTGGTAGAACTAGAAGTGAGAGACCTTTTAAACAAATACGAGTTCCCCGGTGACGATGTCCCAATAATAAGGGGCTCTGCATTAGGAGCTTTGGAAGAGTTGGACAAAGGCAAACCAGATAAATGGTGTAACGCAATAGTAGACCTTATGAAAGCTTTAGATGAGTACATACCATCACCTCAAAGAGAAGTAGATAAACCATTCCTTATGCCAATAGAAGACGTATTTACCATATCTGGTAGAGGTACAGTTGTTACTGGAAGAGTAGAAAGAGGTGTACTAAAACCTGGTGAAGAAGTAGAGATAGTGGGCTTAAAAGAAGAATCTATAAAGACTACCGCCACATCCGTAGAAATGTTTAGAAAGATTTTGGATGAAGCATTACCAGGTGATAACGTAGGTGTGCTTTTAAGAGGAGTAGGCAAAGACCAGGTAGAAAGAGGACAAGTGTTGGCAAAGCCTGGTTCTGTAACCCCTCACAAGAAATTCAAAGCCCAAGTTTATGTACTTTCTAAAGAAGAAGGTGGTAGACACACTCCATTCTTCCTAAACTACAGACCGCAATTTTATATAAGAACTGCTGACGTTACAGGTACAGTGGTAAAACTACCAGAAGGACAAGAGATGGTTATGCCTGGTGATAACGTAGAGCTTGAAGTAGAATTAATACATCCTGTGGCTATGGAAGAAGGCCTTAGGTTTGCCATAAGAGAAGGTGGTAGAACAGTGGGTGCTGGTGTTGTCACCAAGATTATAGAGTGAGGAAAGTGATATGGAGCAGGATAAAATACGCATAAAGCTTAAATCTTACGATTATAAATTATTGGATCAATCTGTAAAGCAGATAGTAGAAACTGTAAAAAGAACTGGGAGCTCTGTGAAGGGCCCCATTCCTTTACCAACATCTAGAAGGCGCTGGGCAGTGTTGCGCTCACCTCATAAGTTTGACCAATCCAGAGAACACTTTGAGATTAGAGAATTCAAAAGACTGCTTGACATAGTCAAGATAACACCGCAAACCATAGAATCTCTTATGGAGATTAGTCTTCCTGCTGGGGTTGACATAGAAGTAAAGATGAGAGGTTAAGCCATGATAGGACTTATAGGTAAAAAGCTAGGAATGATGAGAGTATTTTTAAATGATGGCACTGCTATACCAGTAACTGCCATTAAAGTAGAGCCAAATTATATAGTTCAAATAAAAACTATAGATACTGACGGATATAACTCTATACAGGTTGGCAGTATTCCGGTTAAGCAAAGCCGTTTCAAAAAACCTATGATAGGTCATTTTAAAAAAGCTAATTTGACGCCTTTAAAATATTTAAAAGAGTTTAGAGTTGACAATGTATCAGATTTCAATCTAGGTCAAGAGTTAGGAGTTGATATATTTACTCCTGGAGATTTGGTTGATGTAGTAGGAAGGTCTAAAGGTAGAGGTTTCACTGGTACAATGAAAAAATGGGATTTTGGTGGTTTTCCAAAATCTCATGGCCATAGGTATCATAGAGCTGTAGGTTCAGTTGGAAATCGTACAGATCCTGGTAGGGTATGGAAAAGCAAAAAGATGGCTGGAAGACATGGCAATGATACTATAAGAGTGCAATCCCTTTTGGTGGTTGATGTTTTGAAAGATAAGGGCGTTGTTTTAGTAAAAGGGTCTGTGCCAGGGCATAAGGACAGCATAGTCTATATAGAAAAGAGTCATATTGCTTTTAGAAAGAAAGCAAAAGTTAAGCAAAATCGCTTGTCATATATACCATCCAATATTTTAAGGCAGGAAGTGTGATATGCTGGTAAATGGTGTAGAATTAAGAGACGATGTTTTTAATGTAGAAGCTAAAAAACACATCCTGTGGGATGTGGTAAGATGGCAGCTTGCTAAGAAAAGGCAAGGCACTCACTCCACTAAAACTAGGGCGGAGGTTAAATGTAGCAAAATCAAAATTTTACCTCAAAAAGGAACTGGTAATGCTCGCCACGGTGCTCGCTCGGCTAATATCTTCGTAGGTGGTGGAGTTGTTCATGGTCCAAAACCAAGAAGCTATGAGTACAAACTTTCTAAGAAGTATAGAAAGCTGGCTTTAAAGATGGCTTTAAGTTCAAAGGCTAGGGCAAATGCTATACATATAGTTGAATCTATATTATCTTTAGAAAAGCCCAAAACGAAAGAAGCTTTTAATTTCTTGAAAGAAAGCAATTTACACGACAAAAAAGTCTTAATTGTGACTGCTGAAGTTAACGAGGTTGTTTCTAAAAGCTTTAAAAATATACCAGATAAAAAAGTTTTATCGGTGGCTGGGTTAAATGTATACGATATCCTATGGGCTGATGACATTATTATAGAAAAAGGGTCTTTAGAAAAAATTTACGAGAGGGTAAGTTTATGAGAGCACCGGAAGAAGTTATTATACGTCCTATAATTACCGAAAAAACCAATAGACTTATGGAAGATTTAAATAAGTATGTTTTTGAAGTTCACAAAGATGCCAATAAACACGAAATAAAACACGCTGTAGAAAAGCTTTTTGGTGTCAAAGTTAAGATGGTTAATACGCTTTATACAAGGCCAAGGGTAAAAAGAACGATTACCAAAAAAGGAAGAGTATTGGGTAACACCAGAGCTTACAAGAAAGCTATAATTACTCTTGAGAAAAATTCAAAGATAGATTTGATGAGTCTGTGAGGTTATATATATGGGTGTAAGAAAGTTAAAACCTGTTACCAACGGTCAAAGGCATGCGATACTCTATGATTTTTCTGAGCTTACCAGAAGAAAGCCAGAAAAGGCTCTAACCTTTTATTACAAAAGGGCTTTAGGTAGAAGCAGGCAACAAGGTAAGATTACATCAAGATGGAAAGGTGCTGGTAATAAGATAAGATATCGTTTAATAGATTTTAGAAGAGATAAGAGTTTAATACCTGCTAAAGTTTATTCTATAGAATACGATCCCTTCAGAAGCGCTCGCATAGCTTTGCTTCATTACAAAGATGGTGAAAAAAGATACATAATATGGCCAGATAAACTTAGTGTAGGAGATAGCGTTGTTTCTATAAGCTATGAAGATGCTCAAAAAGGTAAAGAGTTGCCAGATATAAAACCGGGCAATGCTATGCCTTTGAAATTCATACCCGTAGGTACTTTTATACACAATATAGAACTAAACCCTGGAAGAGGTGGAAAGTTGGTAAGAGCTGCGGGTCTATCAGCTCAAGTTATAGGTAAGATAGAGGGTTATGCTCAGGTGCGCTTACCTTCTGGAGAAGTTAGGCTTATAAACGAAAAATGCATGGCTACCATAGGGGTGGTTGGTTTGGCAGAGCATGAGCTTGTAAAGTTGGGTAAAGCTGGTAGGGCAAGATGGATGGGCATGAGACCAAACGTTCGTGGTACTGCCATGAATCCAGTGGATCATCCTCACGGCGGTGGTGAAGGTAAAACAAAAGGTAAACATCCAGAGTCTCCTTGGGGTTGGAAAACCAAAGGCTACAAAACTAAGAGAGGCAAAAGATACTCTGATAGGTTTATTATATCTAAAAGAAACGCCGGAGGTAAGGTATAATGGGTTTTAGAGGTGCTTGGAATAAAAGAAACAATCTCATAGAAGATTTGGATACATTTTTAAAACTTTATAAAAAAGCCCAAAAAGCTTATAAAAAAGTGAGAAGAGTAGAATTTTCCAATAATGAAGAGCTCATAGAAAATGCCAAAAAAAGATATCAAGAAATATGGCAAGAGTTTAAAGCGTTTGTTGATAAAAAAGCATGGGTAGATCCTAAGTTATGGAATACAATAAGGAAGATGAACCAAACCGGAGATAGAAAGGTGGTTAAAACCTATTCTAGAGATAGCCAGATAATCTCTGATTTTGTAAACCATACTATAGCCGTTCACAACGGTAAAACATTTGTGCCTATCTATATAACCCCGGAAATGATAGGGCATAAATTAGGAGAATTTGCTCCTACTAGAACTTTTAGATCTCACCCAGAGAAGTCTGCGAAGGTAGTTAAAAAGAAGTGAGGTATAAATCTATGAGTATAAAAGATGTGGAAATAGTGAGTAGGGCCATTCACAAAAATGCTAGAATCTCGCCTCTCAAAGCTTCTCAAGTTTTGAGGCTTTTAAGAGGAAAACCCGTAGAATATGCTATGTATCAACTCAACTTCATGAATAAAAAAGCAGCTGTCATAATAAGAAAGGTATTAAAAAGCGCTATATCAAATGCGGAGCAAGAAGGCGCAGATCCTACTAAGTTAATAATTTTAGAGGCAAAGGCTGATAAAGGTATCATGTTTAGAAGATGGATGCCAAGAGCCCATGGTAGAGCTACCATGATGAGGAAAAATACCTCTCATATAACGATAGTTTTAGGAGAACCGAAAGAGAAAAACGAGGAGGCTAAATAATGGGTCAAAAAACTCATCCAACAGGTTTTAGAATAGGTGTAACGAAAGATTGGTTAGGTAAGTGGTGTACTCCAAAAAAAGATTATCCTAATGTATTACATGAAGATATTCTAATAAGAAAATATATAAAAGAAAGATATAAATCTGCTGGTATATCAAAGGTAACCATAGAAAGATCTGGTGAAAAGATAAGGATAAGGATACTGTCATCAAAACCAGGTATCATAATAGGTAGAAAAGGGGCAGAGGTAGACCAATTAAAAAATGATTTGGAAAAAATAGTTAAAAATAAAGATATAAGTTTAAGTGTTGACGAGGTTAGAGTTCCTCAACTTGACGCACAGCTTGTAGCAGAAGATATAGCTCTTCAAATAGAAAGACGTGTTTCCCATAGAAGAGCCATGAAAAGAGCTATAGATAATGCTATTAAAAGCGGTGCAAAAGGTATAAAGGTTCAAGTGAAAGGTAGGATAGGTGGAGCTGATTTAGCTAGGGCAGAATGGTTTTTGGTAGGAAGAATGCCACTTCAAACCCTTAGAGCAGATATAGACTATGGTTTTGCTACAGCCTATACAAAATACGGAATATTGGGCATAAAAGTGTGGATTTATAAGGGTGATATCCTAAAAGGTGGGAAAGAAGAAATCATGAAGAAAATTGAAGAGGATCTTGTAAGCCAGACTAAGGAGGTTTAAGAAGATGTCTTTTTTACAACCAAGTAGACAAAAATATAGAAAGACCCAAAGGGGTACTTTAAAAGGTAAAGCTTTTAGAGGTAATAAAGTAGCTTTTGGAGAATATGGTATTCAAGCTCTAGAAAGTTGCTGGATTACACAAAGACAAATAGAGGCTTCTCGTATAGCTTTGGTGAGAAACCTAAGAAAAGGTACTAAGGTGTGGATTAGAATATTTCCAGATAAACCTTATACTAAAAAACCTGCGGAAGTTAGAGGCGGTGGTGGTAAAGGTGACCCAGAAGGATATGTAGCTGTAGTCAAACCCGGTAGAATAATGTTTGAGTTCTCAGATGTACCTTACGAAATGGCTGAGGAAGCCTTTAGAAAAATCTCTGCCAAATTGCCTATAAAAATAAGATTGGTTAAGGCAGGAGGTTTAGGATTATGAAAGCTAAAGACTTACGCCAACTAAGTATACAAGAGTTAGAAGCTAAAGTGAAAGAGCTAAAATCTGAGCTTTTTAAACTTCGCATAACAAAGAAGATAGAAGGTCTTAAAGAACCTTCTAAGATAAGAGAAGCTAAAAAAGATATAGCTAGGATATTAACAATTATAAACGAGAAAAAGAGAGGCTTGACAGTATGAAAGAAAAAAAATGGCACGAAAAAAGAAAAGAGTTTAGGGGTATAGTAGTAAGTAATAAAATGGACAAATCTGTGGTGGTAAAGGTAAATAGAGAAATGCCAGACCCATTATACGGCAAAAGGGTTATAAAATCCACCAAGTTTCATGCTCATGACCCAGAAAACAGTTGCTCTGTTGGTGATTTGGTGTTAATAAGAGAAACTAGACCAATATCAAAAACCAAAAGATGGGTAGTGGTGAAGATTTTATCAAAAAGCAACGCTAATTCTGAGTTGCAATCTTAGATAAAGTATGCTATAATATCTGTTTTATGACGAATTTTTAGGAGAGCGCTTATGATACAAAGGCAAAGTTATTTGAATGTAGCTGATAATTCTGGGGCGAAGAAAGTTCAGATTATAGGTATACCATATGCGCTAAGACAATACGTTAGTGTTGGTGACGTTGTTACTGTTACTGTAAAAGAGGCAACTCCCAACGGTGCTGCTAAAAAAGGTAAAGTTTATAGAGCTGTGGTAGTAAGAGTAGCTAAGGAAGTGAGAAGAAACGACGGTTCTTATATAAAATTTGATGATAATGCTGTTATTTTGTTAAATCAATATGGCGAGTCTTTGGGTACTCGTATATTAGGACCAATAGCGAGAGAGGTAAGAAATAGAGGATTCACCAAAATAGCTTCTTTAGCAGCGGAGGTTGTATAATGGCTTTTAAAATAAAAAAAGGAGACAAGGTACAAGTATTGGCTGGAAAAGATAGAGGCAAGATAAGCACTGTAGAATTTTTAGATACTAAGTCAGGCAAGGTGATTGTTAAAAACATAAATATAGCCAAAAAACATGTGAAATCCATAGAAGGTGTCAGAGAAGGAGGCATATTTGAGATAGAGATTCCTATGCCAATCTCCAAGGTTATGCTGGTGTGTCCAAAATGCGGTAAACCTACGAGAGTGGGTTTTAAAATCGAAGAAAAAGATGGGATTTTGAGAAAATATAGATATTGTAAAAAATGCGGTGAAAATATAGACCTTGTTTATGAGAAAAACACTGTGAAGAGGTAAGGTATATGTCTATAGGTATAAAACAAAAGCAAAGGTTGCAAGAGAGATTTGAGAAGGTCGTAATGCCCAGGCTTATGGAAAGGTTTAATTATAAAAGTCCTATGGAAGTGCCAAGGATTATAAAAATAGTTGTAAACATGGGCGTAGGGGAAGCTATAAGCGATATAAAGAATTTAGACAGGGCTATGGAAGATTTAAAGCTTATAACAGGTCAATATCCTTCTATTAGAAAAGCCAAAAAATCTGAAGCTTCTTTCAAGTTGAGAAAGGGGTTGCCAATAGGCTTAAAAGTTACCTTGAGAAAAGATAGAATGTGGAATTTCTTAGATAAGTTGATATCCGTTGCATTGCCTCGTGTTAAAGACTTTAAAGGTTTAAATCCAAGGTCTTTTGATGGAAGAGGAAATTATGCCTTTGGTTTGTCTGAGCAAATTGTGTTTCCAGAAATAGACTATGAGAAAGTAGATGTTATAAGAGGTATGGATATATTGATTCATACGAGTGCTGAAACTGATGAAGAAGCTTTATATTTGTTAGCACTTTTGGGATTACCCATAAGAGCTTATTAAGGAGGAAATATGCCTAGGAAAGCTAAGGTAGTAAAAGACTTAAAACATTTTCCAAAATATCCTACCAGACAAAAAAATAGATGTCCCATCTGTGGTAGACCCAGAGGATTTTTAAGAAGGTTTAACATGTGTAGACTTTGTTTCAGAGAAATGTCTTTAAATGGTGAAATAACTGGTGTAAGGAAATCTAGTTGGTGAGGTTTAGAATATGGATGCAATAGCAGATATGTTTGCCAGAATTAGAAATGGTATTCAAAGAAAGAAGGATTTTGTAGATGTTCCACACTCTAAATTAAAACAAAACATTTTAGAGCTTTTAAAACAAGAAGGATACATACAAAATTATGAGATTTTAGAGGATGAAGCTCACAAAAAGGGCAATCAACCCACTATAAGGATACACCTAAAATATTTGGACAACAGAAAGACGCGTCCAGCTATAGAGCGATTAGAAAGGGTTTCTACGCCTGGAAGAAGGGTTTACAGTCCAGTGAAAAAAATGCCCCATGTTAGAAGAGGCTTGGGTGTGGCTATAGTTTCTTGTGATGGCGGTATTTTATCTGATGCCCAAGCTAGAAAACTAAGAAAAGGTGGAGAGATCATAGGATACGTTTATTAAAGGAGAGTAAATATGTCTAGGATAGGTAAAAAACCGATAGCTATACCAAGCAATGTAAAAGTTTCTTTAGATGATAACATCTTGACAATAGAAGGGCCTAAAGGTAAGTTGTCGATGCCAATTCATGAAATTGTAAATGTAAAAATTGTTGATAATCAAATGCTTGTCTCAAAAAATGAAGAATCCCCGTTTGCTCAAGCTATGCATGGCACTACCGCAGCTCTTATAAGGAATATGATAGAAGGTGTTACAAAAGGATATGCTGTAACACTTGAAGTGGTGGGTCTTGGTTATAAGGCAGCCATCAAAGGACAAGAACTTGAGTTAAATCTAGGCTATTCTCATCCTATATACTACAAACCGCCAACAGGTATAAAGCTTGAAGTAAAAGAAAATAAGATTACCGTGTCTGGCATAGACAAACAGCTTGTAGGTCAGGTGGCAGCTGAAATTGCAAAATTTAGAAAACCAGACCCTTATAAAGGTAAAGGAATAAGATACGAGGGCCAGGCACTCAAGCTAAAGCCTGGTAAATCAGCTGGTAAAGGCAAGAAGTAAGGAGTTAGGTTATGAAACTGTCAAAAGAACAAAAACGTCTTAAAAGACATAGAAGAATTAGAAAGAAGATAAGCGGTTCTTCTTCAAGGCCAAGGCTTTGCATATACAGAAGCCTAAACGCTTTTTATGCATCTTTGGTGGATGATTCTACTGGCAATACCATACTTACAGTTTCTTCCCTTAGTAAAGAATATATTGACGCCACAGGCAAGAGAGGTGGTAAATCCATAGAGGCTGTCCAAAAGGTGGCGGAAATTTTAGTTCAAAAAGCCAAAGAAAAGGGTATAGAAAAAGCAGTGTTTGATAGGTCTGGCTATCTTTATCACGGTAAAGTGAAAGCTTTTGCAGAAAAATGCAGAGAATTAGGACTTATAAATTAGGAGGTTGATGTGGGCGCTAAGGATATAAACCAAAAGATAGACGCAAAACGGATTGAGCAAGGCATAACCACCTTAGATGATATTCAATTTGAAGAAAGGCTCTTGGAAGCAGCCAGGACGACTCGTGTTACGAAAGGTGGAAAGCGCTTTTCTTTTAGTGCATTGGTAATCATAGGCGACAGAAGAGGGTATGTAGGTTTTGGCCTTGGTAAAGCTAGAGAGGTGCCACTCTCTATTGCAAAAGCTATAGAAGATGCTAAAAAGAAAACTATAAGAGTTCCTATGATAAACGGAACTATACCCCATGATGTGGTAGGAGAATATGGTTCTGCTCGTATCATAGCTTTCCCGGCCAGAAGAGGAACAGGTGTTATAGCTGGTGGTGCCGCTAAACCTATCTTTGAACTTGCCGGATATACAGATGTGCTTACTAAAATAGTTGGAAGTTCTAATAGTCACAATGTTGTGAGGGCAGTGTTTGATGCGCTTTTAAAATTAAAAGATTTAGAAACTATAACCAAAGTAAAAGGTATTACCCCAGAAGATTTGAGAGAAAGATACAACATATATGCGAGGTAAGCTATGAAGTTGAAAGTGGTTCTTAAGAGAGGATTGGCTGGCAAAGATAAAGCTAAAAAGGAAGCCATAAGAAGTTTAGGATTGAAAAAAGTTGGTGAGTGTGTTGTGTTGGAAAAAAATCCTATGGTTTGTGGAAATATAGAAAAGGTCAAACACCTCGTATGCGTGGAGGAAGTAGAATGAAGTTGAATGAATTAAAGCCAAATGAAGGTTCCGTTAAAGATAAAAAGCGCGTTGGTAGAGGTATAGGCTCTGGCAAAGGCAAAACCGCAGGTAGAGGTTATAAAGGCCAAACATCTAGATCAGGTGATAATAGAGTAGCACCATATTTTGAAGGTGGTCAGACACCTATACACATGAGGGTCCCCAAAGTAGGTTTTAGGAGCCCTTTCAAGAGGGAATATTCTGTTATAAATGTATCTACTTTAGAGAAGTATTTCAACGATGGAGACGAGATAACTAAAGAAACCCTTCTTGCCAAAAGCTTAGTAAAAAAGGGTAGACCAGTAAAGATACTAGGTATGGGTGAAGTGAGTAAGAAGTTTAAAGTAAAAGTAGACGCCATATCGCAATCTGCTAAACAAAAGATAGAAGCTGCTGGTGGTAGCGTAGAAGTTGTAGAGGCAGCGGGTGAATAACTTTCTAAAGGAAATATTTGAGCTTGAGACATTAAGAAAAAGGGTAATATTTACACTTATAGTTTTTGCTATATATAGGCTAGGAAGCCACATACCGATTCCCGGAGTAGACCCTGTAGCTCTAAACGATTTCATGAGCAATCTAAAAGGTTCTTTGTTTGCTCTTTATGATATATTCTCCGGTGGTAACCTGTCCCGGATGACACTTTTTGCCCTTGGCGTAATGCCTTATATATCAGCTTCTATAGTTATGCAGCTTTTATCTAGTGCGATACCGGAACTTCAAAAGCTTGCCAAAGAAGAGGGAGATTACGGTAGGCAAAAGATAAACGAATATACCAAATATATCACCGTTTTTGTATCTGGTTTTCAATCGCTTGGCATTGCAACCTGGCTTGAACACCAAACATCACCCCATGGATATCCGGTAGTGCCTCACGGTGGGATGCTGTTTATTATTGTGGCGGTGGTGGGTATGGTGGCAAGCACGATGATATTGGTTTGGCTTGGAGATATGCTTACCGAAAAAGGCATCGGTAACGGTATGTCAATGTTGATATTTGCTGGTATAGTGGCAAACTTCCCAGAAGCTACCATAAGATTTGTCTCCATGCTAAAACATGGTGATATAAGTCCTTTTGGCTTTGTGGGAGCTATCGTTATCATTATTGCAGTTATCGCCTCTATAGTTATATTCCAAGAAGCTGAAAGAAGGATACCTATACAATATCCAAGAAGACAAGTAGGTAGACAAGAGTTTACTGGCGGTTCTACATACCTCCCAATAAAGTTAAACCCGGCAGGCGTTATACCAATCATATTTGCTCAATCTCTTTTGATAGTGCCTTCAACCATCTTGGGCTTCATAAAAAATCCGATAGCCCAGTCTATTCATGATGCTTTTAATCCTCTATCCCTTCCTTACAACTTTGCTTATGTAGTGCTTATAGTATTCTTTACTTATTTTTATACTGCTGTTTTAATAAATCCTTACGATGTGGCTGAAAATCTTAAAAAAGCTAATGGTTTTATACCTGGTGTAAGACCAGGCCAACAGACGATTAAATTCTTTGAAAATATCATAAATAGGCTTGTACTGATAGGAGCGGCGTTTTTATCAATAGTGGCTATAATTCCGTTGTTTTTAACGGTATGGCTCAAGACTCCATTTTACTTTGGCGGTACCACAGCTCTAATTGTCGTGGGCGTTGCTCTTGATACGCTAAATCAAATAGATGCTCAAATTATAACTAAGAAATATAAAACATATACGAGGAAAAGATAGATGATTTTAGTGCTTTTAGGACCACCTGGCTCTGGTAAAGGTACGCAAGGCACTCTCTTAAAGCAAAAACTAGGCTTTGAACACATATCCACCGGTGATATACTAAGAAGTGAAGTATCTAAGAAAACGCCAATTGGCTTAAAAGCCCAAGAATATATGAACCAAGGTCTTTTGGTGCCTGATGACCTCATTGTGGAAATGATAAAAAATATTCTAAAAGAATTCCCTGGTAAAAACTATGTTTTTGATGGTTTCCCTAGAACAGTAAATCAAGCAGAAATATTTGAGACTATGCTAAAAACCATGAATCTTGATGTGAATAAAGTATTTTATTTTGATTTAGATGACGATGTCATTATAAAGCGTTTATCTGGTAGAAGAATATGTCCAAAGTGCGGTGCTACTTACAATATATACTATCAAAAGCCCAAAAACGACACAGTTTGCGATTACGACAATACACCGCTTATACAAAGAGATGACGATAATGAAGAGGTGATAATAAATAGGTTGAAAGTCTATAAAGAACAAACATCGCCTCTTGTAGAGTATTACAAACACAAAGACAAGCTGTATATTGTAAGCGCTTTTGGTTCTCAGGAAGAAGTGTTTGAAAGGCTAAAGAGCTTGTTATGATAGAACTTTATTCAAAAACTGAGATAGATAAGATAAAAAAAGCTTGTCAAATAGTTAGCGATGTGCTAAAATATATAGCTTCTATGGTAAAACCAGGCGTTATAACTTATGACTTAGAGATGATGGCTAGGGAAAAGGTAAAAGAATTGGGTGGTATACCGGCTTTTCTCAATTATCAACCACCTTTTTCTAAGAAAAAATACCCAGCAGCCTTATGCATATCTATAAACGATGAAGTAGTACATGGACTTCCATCTAAAACTAAAAAGATAAAAGAAGGGGACTTGGTGAGTTTAGATTTTGGTGCCATATATGAAGGTTATGCAGGTGATGCCGCTCTTACAATAGGCGTAGGAGAGCTATCCGATGAAAAGAAAAAACTAATAGAAGCCACCAAAAAAGCCCTTTACGATGCTATATCCCAATGCAAACCTGGTAAGTATCTATATGATATTGCTAAAAGCATAGAAACTGTAGCAAAAGACTATAAGTTTGGCGTAGTGTGCGAGTATGGAGGTCATGGTATAGGTAAAAATAGTCATGAAGAGCCTTTTGTGGCTAACTGCACCAGTGTTTTAACACCAAAGATGAACGCCCAGTTAAAACCTGGTATGATTTTGGCCATAGAGCCTATGTTTACAACGGGTGATGGTTCTGTATACAAAGCAAACGATGGATGGACTATAAAAGCCAAAGGCAAATATGCTTGTCATTTTGAACACACTGTTGCTATAGCTGAAGAGGGTCCAATTATTTTAACGGAGTGGTAATATGGCTAAGAAAAATAAGAACCCTGAACTTGAAAAAGAAAAAGGTATAGTGTTTGAAGGTGTAATAGAAGAGGCTCTTCCAAATGCTATGTTTAGGGTTAAGCTTGATAATGGACACACTATAATAGCTCATGTATCTGGTAAGATGAGAATCAACTTTATAAAACTCTTGCCAGGAGATAAAGTTAAGGTTGAAATGACACCTTATGACCTTACCAAAGGTAGAATAATTTATAGAGTTTAGGAGGCTTTTATGAAAGTGAGACCATCTGTTAAACCAATATGCCCAAAGTGTAAGATTATAAGAAGAAAGAAGCGTGTAATGGTTATTTGCGAAAACCCAAAACATAAGCAAAGACAAGGATAATTGGAGGTTTAATATGGCTAGGATAGCAGGCGTTGATTTACCAGACCATAAGAAGTTGGAGATAGTTTTAACCTATCTTTACGGTGTTGGATGGTCAAAGGCTAAAGAAATATGTGAACAAACCGGTATACCTTGCACCAAAAAGTTAGGTGAACTTACCCCAGAAGAGTTAAATCAATTAAGAAGATACATAGAACAAAATATAAAGGTAGAAGGTGATTTAAGAAGGGAAGTTCAATTAAATATAAAAAAACTTGTGGACATAGGCACCTATAGAGGCTTAAGGCATGTAAGAGGTTTACCGGTTAGAGGTCAGCAAAGCAAAACAAATGCCAGAACTAGGAAAGGTAAGAGGAAGAGCACTGTAGCTAATAAGAAGAAGGTGTCCAAATAAGGAGGTAAGATATGGCTAAGAAAAGGACTAAAGAATCTAAAAAAGAAAAGCGCACTGTAAATAGTGGTATAGTCCACGTTTACAGCACTTTTAACAATACAATAATTACAGTTACTGATAGCCTCGGTAATACATTGGCATGGGAATCCGGAGGTACTGCAGGATTTAAAGGTACTAGAAAAAGCACACCTTATGCGGCTCAAGTAGCAGCTCAAAAGGCCATAAAAAAAGCTATGAATGAATACGGTTTACAAGAAGCTGAAGTGTGGGTAAAGGGTCCTGGAGCAGGTAGAGAGTCAGTTATAAGGTCAGTACAATCAGCCGGTATCAAAATAAAAGCTATAAGAGATGTAACTCCAATACCTCACAACGGTTGCAGACCGACAGCTAGAAGGAGAGTGTGACTATGGGTAGAAAGATACAAGCTTGGTCTAAGGTAGATAGAAGATTTGGAGCTGTTGTTTCAGGAAAGCTTAGTGGCAACAAAATTTTAACAAAGAGGAATTTCCCACCAGGCCAGCATGGTAGGACAAAAGGTCGTAGAGCAAAATCTACAGAATTTGGCCTCAGGTTGAATGAAAAACAAAAACTAAAAATGTTGTATGGTGGTTTAAGAGAATCTCAATTTAGAAAGTATTTTGACAAGGCTTCAAAAGCTAAAGGTAACACCGCATCTGTTATGATAGAACTTTTAGAAAGGCGCCTGGACAATGTGGTATATAGATTGGGCATTGCTTCCACTAGAAGGCAAGCTAGACAGTTTGTAGCACATGGGCATATTATGGTAAACAATATCAAAGTAGACATACCTTCATACCAAGTTAGTGTTGGAGATATCATAGAAGTAAATCCTAAATCTAAAGACATACCTCAAATAAGACAAAATCTTGAAAACCTTGACCCAAGAAGTGTTCCTCATTGGCTAGAGATAGACAAAGACAATTTCAGAGGAAAGGTGGTGGATAAACCTAAGGATATAGTTTTAGAAGTGCCCATCAATATGCAGTACATTATTGAGTACTATTCAAGGGTATAAGGGGAAGCTTATGAAAGAATTTATTTTTCCAATGAAAATTTATTGGGAAGAAAAGGATAAAACCTATGGTAGATTTGTGGTAGAACCATTAGAAAGGGGTTATGGCACTACCATAGGTAATGCCTTAAGAAGAGTGTTACTTTCTTCCATATACGGTACAGCCATAACTGCCGTAAAGATAGAAGGTGTTCAGCACGAATTTTCTACAATCCAAGGTGTACAAGAGGATGTTTTACAGCTTATAGCAAATCTTAAAAATATAAAGTTTGATTTAAAAGATTCCGATTTAGAGATACTTTATTTAGAGAAAGCTGGTCCTTCGGTGGTGCTTGCTTCTGATATAAAAACTCCACCAAACGTTAACATAATAAACAAAGATGCTTATATAGCTTCAATAAACGCTTCTAACGTACATCTAAAGCTTGAGATACGTATAGAGAGAGGAAAAGGATATGTGATGTCTGATGAGATGGAGCAAATAGGCGAAGTAGGATGGATTATATTAGATGCTGATTTTTCTCCTATAAAACTATCTTCTTTTAAAGTAGAAGCAACAAGGGTTGGAGATAGAACAGACTATGATAAGCTCACTTTTGAACTGACTACCAACGGCGTAGTGTCTCCAGAAACGGCAGTTCAACAGGCGGTAGAACTTGTTATTAAACACATGAATATGCTTACAAACATATCTTACGAAGTGCCTACTTTGCCAGAGCCTATGCCACCTGATGAGCTTACAGAAAAACTTACATTTTCCATAGAGGAGTTAGACATATCCCAGAGGGCTTTAAATTCTTTGAAAAGAATAGGAGTAGCTACTATAGGTGAGCTTGTACAACTTACAGAGGAAGAGCTTAAAAGCTCTAAAAACATAGGAAGAAAAGCGCTAACCGAGATAAAAGAAGCCCTTAAAAATATGGGCTTTTCTTTAGGTATGAACATAGAACAAAGAGGTTCAGAGGTGTAACGATATGAGACATAGGGTTAAGAAAAAACATTTTAGCAGAACAGCCGAACAAAGAAGAGCTTTGATGAGGTCTTTAGCTAGATCTCTTATACTTTTTGAAAAGATAGAAAGCTCAGAAGCTAAGTTAAAAACCTTAAAACCCTTTATAGAAAGTTTGATAACGTTGGCTAAAAAAGGCGACTTGGCTTCAAGGAGAAGGGCTTTAGCCTTACTTCCAGATAAAGAGGCTATAAGAAAATTGTTTACGGAGATAGCACCAAGATTTGAAGGAAGAAATGGTGGTTATACCAGAATAGTAAAACTTCCAAACAGAAAACCAGGAGATAGCACAGAACTAGCTATAATAGAGTTTGTTGAATGATAAGACTCTTAGACGCTTTTATAGAAGTATATATCGTATTGATAGTGATATACTCCATTGGTTCTTGGTTTCCCCAATGGACTGAAAATAGTTTTTTTGAATCTTTAGCGAAGATAATAGAGCCTCCTCTTGAGTTTATAAGGAGGTTTGTACCACCAATAGCAGGCCTTGATTTATCGCCGGCGGTACTTATATTTATTTTGATGGTGATACAACATTTTTTAAGATGAATGTGGTATAATAGAAGTCTATGCTAGAGCTTTTAACAGAAAAATTTAGCGAAAGCTTAGAAAAATTAAGGGGCGCTAAGAAGTTAAATGAAAAGCTTGTAAACGACACACTGAGAGACATACGATCTGCTCTATTAGAAGCTGATGTAGACTACGATGTTGCCAAAGAATTTATAAAAAGGTTAAGAGAACGCGTTTTCTCAGAGGATATAAAAACACATCTATCTCCCACAGACATGATTATAATGAGTGTTTACGACGAGCTTGTAAAAACGCTCGGTGGTAACGCTTCTCCTTTGGAAGAAGGTGTAATAATGTTTGTAGGTCTTCAAGGTACCGGTAAAACCACCACCATAGGGAAATTGGCAAATTTGATGAGAAAAAACAACAGAAGCGTTATGACAGTTTCCACTGACGTGAGAAGACCTGCCGCTATGCTTCAACTAAAACGTGTATCCGAGCTTGCCGGTGTAGAGTATCTTGAGTTTAATCCTGATAAAAACCCTGTTGATATTGCTAAAGAGGCGTTTGAGGCTTTTAAAAGTAAAAAATACGATTACCTATTCTTAGATACCGCTGGAAGATTGCATATAGATGAAGAGCTGATGGAAGAGCTAAAGGCTATAAAAGAAGCTGTAAAACCTTCTGAGATGATATATGTAGCTGATAGCATGCAAGGACAAGAAGCACTTTCTGTGGCTAAAACCTTCAATGAAACGGTAGGACTTACCGGTGCCATACTTACAAAGATGGATGGCGATACTAGAGGCGGCGTAGCTCTTTCTATAAAGGATGCTATAGGTATACCCATCAAGTATATAGGCGTTGGAGAAAAGATAGAGGATATAGACCAATTCTATCCGGATAGGATAGCCCAAAGAATATTGGGACTTGGTGATTTACAAACCCTCATAGAAAAAGCTGAACAGGCTATAAGCGAAGATGAGGCTCAAGCTATCACTTATAAGATGCTTAAGGGAGAGTTTGATTTAAACGACCTTAAGAAAAATATAAGCTTTATGCTAAATATGGGACCTCTTGATAAAGTGCTCTCTATGTTGCCAGGCATAGGCTCCCAGCTAAAAAATGTTAAAGTAGATCAGAAGATATTTAAGCGTATCATAGCTATTATAGATTCTATGACCCCAGAGGAAAGAGCAAACCCAAATATTATAAATCTTAGCAGGAAACAAAGAATAGCAAAGGGTAGTGGTACCACCGTATCGGACGTGAACAAGCTTTTAAAACAGTATCAAGATATGAAAAAGATGATAAGAAAATTAAAAAATCAAAAATCACCTTTTGGTGGTTTGGGGCTTCCGTTTTAGTGATTATGATGAATTGTTTATATATAACTATCGCCAGAGTGGTAGGCGATTATAAATATCCACTCTATTTGGTAGTTAAAAGCCAAATAATAGGTGTTTAGCTTTGGTAAAGATAAGGTTGGCAAGATTTGGTAGGACGCATCATCCTATATATAGGATAGTAGCCATGGATTCTAAATCCCCAAGAGAAGGGCATTATTTGGATATTTTGGGTACCTATGACCCTAAATCAGGTAAGATGATAAATATAAACGTAGAAGGTATAAATGAATGGATGAAGAAAGGTGCTCAGCTTTCAGATAGAGTTAAAGCTATTCTAAAGCAAGCTAATCAAGTTGGTACTAATGCAAATTCTTTATAGGAGGTAGTGTATGAGTCAAGCCAGAGAACTAGTGGAGATTTTTGCTAAAAACTTAGTGGAAGACCCATCTAAGGTAAATGTGATAGAGGTAGAGGGCGAGCAGACTGTTGTTATAGAGTTAAGAGTTGGCCCTCAGGACATAGGTAAGGTAATAGGTAAACAAGGGCGTATAGCTAAAGCTCTTAGAACGCTTGTCTCAGCGATGGGAAGAAAAGGCGGCAAAAAATATATGTTAGAGATTATAGAGTAAACATTGCTTACCCGCCAAGATATTGGCGGGATTTATAACAAAACCTTGCTTATTCTATAAAATATAATATATTAATATAAAAGAAAAATTTTAGGAGAGAAAAATGTCATTATTCTCAAAACTTAGCACAGAACTACAAAAAGCTTTAGGGGATGCTGGTTTCAAAGAACCAACTCCAATACAGCGAGATACTATTCCTTTGGCTTTAGAGGGATACGATATACTTGGGCAGGCAGCCACAGGGACAGGGAAAACTGGAGCTTTTGCAATACCAATTGTAGAAAAGCTTCAAAAAGGAAAGTCTGGTGTAAAAGCTCTTATATTAACACCCACAAGGGAATTGGCTATACAGGTAAAAGAGCAATTTTATATGCTAACAAAGTATAAAAGGCTAACCTCTTACGTATTTTATGGTGGGACCTCTGTAAAGCAAAACCTTGATATACTTGCCAACAAACCAGTAGATATTCTTATAGGAACTCCGGGGCGTATAAAAGATTTGATTGATAGAAAAGCTTTAAACTTGTCTAATATTGAATATTTTGTATTGGATGAGTTTGACCAGATGCTTGATATGGGTTTTATAGAAGATATAGAATATATAATAAGCTTCTTGCCAAAAGAAAGACATACTTACATGTTTTCCGCTACAGTGCCAAATCGTATTGAGCTTTTGGCAAAGAGATTTCTAAAAAACGATTTTAAATTTATAAGGGTGCCTTCCATAGAGTTAAAACCAAACATAGAAGAGAAGATGATAAAGTTATCCTCTCCAGGCGAGAAAACCCATGAACTCATGCGCATAATAGAAGGTCATCCGATGGAAAAGATGCTCATATTTGTAAAAACCAGAAAAGATGCAAAAGAACTTTTCTTCTTGCTAACCAAAAAGGGTGTAAAATCCCAAGCTCTTCACGGAGACCTTACCCAAAAACAAAGAGAAAAAGCTTTGGGCCTATTCAAATCAGGGGCTGTAAACATACTTATAGCCACCGATGTAGCCGCCAGAGGTCTTGATATAAAAGATGTTGGTATAGTGATAAACTACAACATACCAGAGGACCCTGAACTTTACATACATAGGATAGGTAGAACTGGAAGGATAGGTAAAAGTGGGAAAGCTTTTTCCCTCATATGTCCAGAAGACTCAAAAGCCCTTTGGCGTATAAAAAAGTTTAAATCTAAAATTTCGGTTTAATTTTATTTTGTTTTTATGTTTGTGCTGTAAAATATCTTTATGACTATTTTGCTTTATATATTTGCTTTTGCAATATTTGTTAGCGCTGTGCTTTTTGTAGCTTTCGTATTGATAAAAGCAGAAAGATGAACTATGGGGTGGCTATATTGAGTACACCCCAAGCATCTATATCATCGTTTAACCTATAACCTTGTTTTATAGCTCTATCTACATAGTCTTTTGCCTTTACAATAGAAGCCCCAACACTATCTCCCAGTGCCAAGTAAGAGGCTATAGCTGAAGCATAAACACATCCAGTGCCGTGGGTATTTTTTGTTTGTATAAAATCCTTTTTTATCTCAAAGCTTTCTTCCAAACTCTTATAAAAATCAACTCCAGGTTCGTCTTCTCTATGTCCTCCCTTTATCACTACATGCTTTGCCCCCATATCAAGCAAGATATTTGCCGCTTCTTCAATGTCCTTTTTGGTTTTTATCTTTATGCCTGTTAAAAAAGAAGCTTCTTTTACATTTGGGGTTATAATGCTTGCTTTTGATACGATGAGCTCTTTATAAAGCTCTATACCTTTAAAAAGGGGTGTGTCGTTTTTAGAAAATAGTGGTGTGTCAAGGACTATATAATCTGGTGCTAACTTGTCTATAGCTCTTGATATTATCTTGATAGCATCGTCATCCCCAACAACTCCTATTTTTATCACCTTTGGTTTTACATCCAGTATGTTTATGTGTTTTTCTATGATGTTAGGATTTAAAAATACCACCTCTTTTACCCCTTTGGTGTTTTGTATTACAAAAGATGTGACTATGCAAATCGGATGTGCCCCTATACAAGTTATAGTCCTAGCGTCTGCCAATACACCAGCTCCTGCGGTTTGGTCATATCCAGCAAACACAAGTACTATATCTTTCATAGCTCTATCTCGTACCCTATATAAACCTCTCTTACTTTTTCATTTTGTAAAAGCTCCCTTGGAGTGCCCTCTGCCAATACACTTCCATGGTTTATTATATAACCTCTATCTATTATTCTTAAAAGCTCAAAAACGTTGTGGTCTGTTATTAAAATACCTATATTTTTTTGTTTTAGGTCTAAAAGGAGCTTTTTTATGTCTGATATAGCTATAGGGTCAATACCTGCAAAAGGCTCATCAAGCATTATATAAGAGGGTTCTATCAAAAGACACCTTGCCACCTCTAACTTTCTTTTCATGCCTCCCGAAAGCTCTCCAGCTTTTTTATCTTTATGCTCTAAAAGCTCAAAGCTCTCTAAAAGCTCATTGGTTATACTCTTTGCATCATTTTTGTTGTTATAGATAAAGTCAGCAAACATAAGCATGTTATCCCAAACAGAAACTTCTTCAAACAAGGAGTGCTCTTGAGGCAAAAAAGAAAGGCCAAAACTTGCCCTTTTGTAAGGTGGAAGATGAGTCACATCTTGGTCATCTATCTTTATAACACCTCTATCAATCTTTGTAAAACCTGATATTGAGTTAAATATGGTGGTTTTACCAGCACCGTTTGGTCCCATGAGCCCTATTATCTCACCAGGGTGCACCACTAAAGATACGCCTACGATGATAGGGCTGTTTTTTATGCTTTTATAAATATCCAATACTTCTATCATAAAAGCTCTTTCAAAGTTTTTATACTCTCTACGTTGTTTAATGAAGCGAAAGCCTTGGCATCCTCTATATTAGAAAAAGCATATACGTCTTCACCTATATTTACATAGTAAGCTTTTTT
>CAZTLC010000001.1:21615-34004 GCA_964614295.1 uncultured Aquificaceae bacterium
TTTACCATCTAAATATATCTCTGTCATCGTGTTGGGACTCTTATATACAAAAGCCCCGCAAACAGGACATCTATCCGAGGTCCTTACTTCTGATGGTTCTTTGTAGGCATTTTTTATGTTGTAATAGGTAAATATACCAAAAAATGTCATCAAGATAACAGGCCCCACTATCACCCATACCACTTCAAACCATCTTACATGAAGCCTTGTAAGAGTAAGCCTATAAAAACCATAGAGTATAAGACCAATTTGTGCAAGCAATAAAAACCAAAGAGGATTTACCTTTTTCATAACAATTAAATATAAAAAAAATTTTAACTTTTCAATAACATGTCTTTTTATTATAATTAAATTTTTAGCTTTTAGGAGAAAATAAATGAGGATAGCCCATGTTATAAATACCCTTTCTGGAGCAGGCGCTGAAAGAGTGGCCATTGATGTATTTGATTGCTTCAAAGACTACGAACAAGAGTTTATAATAGCAAAAAATATCATAGATTACAAGGTAGATTTTAAACCAAAGATACTCTTTAATATAAAGAAAAAGCCTTTCTATTTACCAGCTTTCTTATACGAGAAAATGCTTCTTAAAAAGCTCTCAAAAGTGCTAAAAGATTTTGATATTGTAATATCTCATCTAAGGGATATGAATACGAGGCTTTGTCTTCTTAAAAAAGAAGGTGCTTTAAAACCTAAACTCATCATAGTAGAGCATGTCACTAAGGCACTATACTCTAAAAAGGAGCTAAAAAAGGTGAAAGATATTTATCAATGGGCTGATTTATCAATAGCGGTTTCTAAAAGAGTGGCTAAAGATTTAGAAGATTACGGGGCTAAAAATATAGTAATCATAGAAAATGCTATAGACCATGAGAAGATTAAAAAGCTTTCCTTAGAAGAGGATATAGTATTTGATAAGTTTAGCTTTTTAAGTGTAGGAAGGCTCAGCGAAGACAAAGACTATAAAACACTTTTAAAGGCTTTTAAAATAGCAAACTTAGATGCAAATCTATTTATAATAGGGGATGGTTCTAAGAAAGAAGAGCTTTTAAATCTTTCTAAAAGCCTCAAAATAGAAGATAGGGTAAAGTTTTTAGGTTTTAAGAAAAATCCATTTCCTTACATAAGAGCTTGTGATGTGTTTGTAAGTTCTTCAAAAAGAGAGTCTTTTGCTATGGTGGTTTTAGAGGCTATGGCACTTGAAAAAGCTATAGTATGTACAGATGAGGTACCCTTTGCCAAGGATGGTTTTAATGCTATAGTGGTGCCGAAAGAAGATGAAGAAGCTATGTCAAAAGCCCTTATTAGGATATATGAAAATAAAAACTTAAGATACACATTGTCCTCCAATGCCTTTTCAAGCTCTTTTTCTTACAGCAAATCTTCTTTTTGTAGCAAATATAGGGACTTACTCAGTATGCTATAATACTAAAAGATGGAGTGCCCAGATACAGTCTTTGGCAAATACATAGTAAAACCTATCTGGTTTAGTGTAAGAGGGGTTTTTAGAAAAATATTCAATGTTAGGGCTTTTAATATAGAAAATATAGAAGGTTTAGAAGGGGCGATATTTGCTTCTAACCATAGGTCTCACTTAGATCCCCCTGTGCTAAACTCTTTGGTAAGAGAGCCCCTTTATTTTATAGCCAAAAAAGAGCTTTTTGAAGCTCCTTTTGTGGGGTTTTTATATAATCACATGAGGGCTATACCAGTTCAAAGAGGTTCTGGGGATTTTCAAGCCATTGAAAAGGCTATAGAGCTTTTAAACATGGGTTGTAACGTCGGGATATTTCCTGAGGGAAGAAGAGCCCCAAGAGGAGAGTTTCTAAAACCAAAGACTGGTGTTGGTATAATGGTGGTAAAAACCAAAAAACCGGTGATACCTATTTATATTGAAAACACCGATATAAATTTCCCCATTGGGGCAAAGTATCCAATCCCAAAAGAACCCATAAACGTATACTTTGGAAAACCCATACACTTTGGAGATTTGGAAGATAATATCCAAAGCTATAAGCTTGTAGCAATGAGTATTATGGAACACATAAAAGAGCTTGCTAATAAAAAACCTACTTAAACCTTGGCAATCTCCAATTTAGTATGATAGCAAAAACCCTTATTGAAAATACAGATATTACACAGACTATGGCGGATATGGTAATGTTTTGAGAAAATCTAATCGTCACATAGAAAAGCAAAGCCCCTATAATGCTACAACTTGCATAAAAATCATCTTTTAAAACAGAAGGTATCTTCCCAAGGAGTATATCGCTTATAATACCACCCCCAACTCCGGTTAAAGTGGCAAGTATCACTATGCCAAAAATGTTTACGTTGGCATTGTAAGCTATCATAGCTCCTGTGGTGCTAAAAGCAGATAGCCCTATGGCATCTGGGATAAGAATGAGCATAGAGTTTTCTATACCTTCAAATTTATAGATAGATATTCCTATCAAAAGCCCCAAAAGTGCAAATATCATGTTTTCTTTTGACCTGAAGGCTATAGGTATTGTGTTTATGATAACATCTCTTAATATACCGCCCCCAAGGGCTGTGGTAATAGCTAAAACTGTAATACCAAGAAGGTCTAAACCTTCTTTTATGGCTTTTAAAGAACCAGATATGGCAAATGCCACTATACCTAAAAGGTTTATAAAAGAGAACAGCTTCCAAAACCCTATCATGAGAGTATATGGTTTTTTTCTATAAACCTTGCCATATCAAATAAAGCCCTATAGGCTTTTAAGAGTTTTTTGTATCTTTTTGGAGCTTCTATATCTTTTAAAAGCCCAAACACTGGGTTCATAGGCTGGAGTTCCCCTTCCTTAGAGCTAATATAGTCCAAAAGTGCTCCTATCATTGTAGTTTTTGGCGGTGTTATAGGGTCTTTACCGCTAAGTTTAAGCCAAGCGTTTATTCCAGCCATTATACCTGTGGCGGCGGAAGCTGAATATCCTTCTACTCCTGTTATCTGACCAGCAAATATAATGTTTGGATTTTTTCTCAATTCAAGGGTAGACTTTAGAACTCTGTTGGATTGTAAAAATGTATTTCTATGCATAGAACCAAGCCTTGAAAAGACGGCGTTTCTAAGACAAGGTATCAATTTAAATATTCTTATCTGCTCTTTATAAGTGAGCTTTGTTTGAAAGCCTACCAATGAAAGTGCCTCACCTTCCTTTGTCTCTTTTCGTAATTGGACTATAGCATAAACATCCTTTGATATGTGATGCTTTAGCCCCTTAGGACTCATAGGTCCGAAAACAAGGGTATCATACCCCCTTATAGCCATCTCTTCAATAGGAAGACAACCTTCAAAATGAACTACTCTCTCAAAGTCCTTAGGCTCTACTTTTTGGGCTTTTAAAAGCTCATTGTAAAATATGTCATATTCTTCTTTAGTCATGGTGCAGTTAAAATAATCATCCCCTTTGTCATATCTAGAACCCCAAAAACCTTTTGTAAAATCCACAGACGAAGCTTCTACTATAGGTGCTATGGCATCGTAGAAGTATAGATATTCATCTTTTATAAGAGATTTTAAATAGTTTGAAAATGTATCTGATGTGAGGGGACCTGTGGCTACTATATTTAACTCATCTTCATCTAAACGTTTTACCTCTTCTCTTATTATCTCTATATTTGGATGTGATGATAAAACATCTGTAATAAAATCTGAAAATATGTTTCTATCCACCGCCAAAGCGCTTCCAGCTTTTACATAAGAGCGTTTTCCAGCTTTTATTACAAGAGAGTTTAAAAGCTCCATCTCCTTTTTTAAAAGACCAGCCCCGGTGGTGATTTCAAAGCTGCCCAATGTGTTGCTACAAACAAGCTCCGCAAATTTATCTGTATGATGGGCTTCGGTGGTTTTCAAAGGCCTCATTTCAAAGAGTCTTACCTTTATACCTTTACGAGCTAAAAAATAGGCTGCCTCTGAACCCGCAAGCCCTGCTCCTATAACGTTTACTTTCATGTTAATATTTTATGCTAAAATAGGTACTGTGAATGGTTTTTTAGATTTAAAAGCTTCAAAACTCTTTAAACAGTTTATAGTATTTTCTGAAAACATGCTAAGTGAAAAAGAATATAACTTTATAAAGCTTCCGGTATTTGATAGCTTTTACAACCAGATGAGAACTACCACCAACTATCATGAGCTTATCACTATAAGGTCTTCAAAAGAGGTATTGGTGCTAAGAAAAGATATGACCTATCAGGTGGCAAGCTATATAGCCTCTTTAAAAGAAAGAACACTTCCTATGAGAATATACTATGAAGGCGAGGTCTTTTCTTGGAAGGATGAGATAAAATCAGATTACCAGCTTGGTTTGGAATACATAGGATACGATGAAGATGAAGGCATATTTGAGATTATAGACATCATCTATGAGCTTTTAAGCTTTTTTGATAAGGATATAACTATATATA
Organism: uncultured Aquificaceae bacterium; assembly: GCA_964614295.1. Classification (GTDB taxonomy): domain Bacteria; phylum Aquificota; class Aquificia; order Aquificales; family Aquificaceae; genus Hydrogenobaculum. The sequence goes on from CAZTLC010000001.1 coordinate 26,047, forward strand.
TAAACGATGAAAGAGTATTAAAAGATATTTTAAAAAGCTTTAGCGAAGAAAAGAAAGAATCCTTAGAACATGCTCTTAGATACAAACATATAAACGCCCTAAAAGAATTTTCTTTAGAATGGCTTTTGTTAGAGGATGATGAAGATATCTTTGAAAAGCTAAGAAGCAGAGATATAAAAAGCAATAGGCTGGAAAAAGTTTTTAAGCTTTTAAAAGAAAAGAATATAAATGTAAAGTTAGATGTCGCCGAGTTAAAATCTATACCTTATTACGATGGTATCACATTTTCTTTTTATTCACCAAACTATCCTTTTGCCATAGCCTCTGGGGGTGAGTATCAGATTTTAAAAGATGTTTATAAGTTAGATATAAAAGCCTGTGGCGGAGCTATATACTTATCTTCTATATTGGAAAAGTTATCTTGATATAGGCATCGTAAAGTGCTCTAAGTTAAATATGTTAAAAGTAAGAAGTACATAGTTTATATACTGATTTCTGGTACCATCAAAATACTCTTGAAAAGAAAGCGCCACTGAATAGCACTCACCGTTGTAAGTGATATTAAGATACCTTGATACATCGTGTCCGCTTATATCATCATGAACTATACCCCCATTCAAACTAAAAGCTTTATAACTATAGGATGCCCCGTAGCTTTGTTGGTTTAACGTATAGTTTCTATTTATATCCTTTGCTACGCTGTCTCCTACATAAAAGTTGAATTTTTTATAGTTTACATTTAGATATTGGTTTTCTTCTGGAAATTCATTTTTATTAAAATCGTAAAAACTATCTATTGTATAGGATATATTTTGAAAAGGTCTAAAGGTAAGAGTAGCTCTTAAAGGCAGTAGCGGTTTATGAACTATGAGGTTAGAACTTTGATAGCTGGCTGATGTTACAAAAGAGTCTAAAGAGCTAAGGTATGTAGGAAAAGCATACTCTTTTAAAAACGTATAACCATCTTCCAAATATATGTTTGCAAAGGTAAAGCCCTTATAAGTCAAAGAGTTATTTATCTTTAAGTCTATATAATTTTGGTTGGATTGATAATCTTTATAATCAAACACAGGGTTGTTGGTATTGTTTATAGGCTGATAGTTGTAAGAGAGTTCATAAAAGTTGTTTATATTTAGGCTTTTAACATTGAAGTTTTTGCTGAAGAATGTTTTATTCTGAAAGAGCATCTGATAGGCGGAAGTTTTAAAATCTCCTTGGTTTAAACCTATATACTTGGTGCCTACGAAGTTTAGATTTGTGCTGTTGGTAAAAGCCCCAAAATGAAGACTTTTTATAAAATCAGGGTTTATCATAAGCCTATCTCCCTTAAGACCATCTTCTCTATAAAAGTATGTGTTTTGGGCGTTTACATTGTAATAGATGTTGTCAAGAAGAGGATGATTTTTCCATAAAAAATCTATCTCTGGTAATCTTTGAAGCGTATAGGCGTTGGTGTTTGAAGTAGTATCGTAGAAAAATTTCAAGCTCACATCCGCAAAAAAATCCTTTGTATCTTTATCATAGTTTACATAAGAACTAAGATATGGGATAGTCCTCTGGATAGATTTAAAGTACATATCTTGCATAAAGTAAGGGTCTGATATGGTATCTAGTTTAAAGTCTATGCCGTCGTATCTCCCAAAGATGTTTAGCCTGTATCTGTTGGATTTAAAAGTGGATAAATTTCTACCACTCCACCAATCTCCTGGTGTTGATGGCTCTTTAAAGTAATATACGTTGAAATTTAGATAGTCTTTTTTGGTAAAAGCTTGCCTATATTGGAATGATAGTCCTTTCCCTTCGTTGTTTCTATATTCTGGGGTGATAGTCATATCCTTATCTTCTGATAGGGCAAAGTATATGGGCTGTTGGTATATAAAAGTGTTGTAGGTGTTTGAGCCTATAAGAGGTGGTAGCAATCCACTTCTTCTTTTACCCACTGGAAATATAGCATAAGGTATATAAAAAAGAGGAAGCTTTTTGTAAGCCAATATATTTGAGTTTGAAAAGACATACTTGTTTGTTACCTTTGCACTAAAAATACAAAGGCGTAGTTTCTTATCCTTTAGATTTTTATCTATCTTACAGGTACTTAATACTCCTTTTTTTATAAAGTATATTTGATTATCCTTTGTTATCTTATCTGCTACAAAGTATATGTTGTGGAATTTCCCGTAAGCGTCTATAAAATATCCTCGCTTTGTGTTTAGGTTTAAAAATCCCTTTTTGCCATAGACATCTTCTTGATTTACCACATTTATAAGATGTACATGTCCTATGAGGGTTATAGTTCTTGCGCTTTTATCATATATAGCTTTATCGCAGTATATGGTATAATCCTCATAATATATCACCACGTCCTTTTTTGCCACTACAATATCCTTTGGTTCTTTGATGAGTATACTTGATAAAATCTTTACCTCATTGTTTCCAAAGGATAATCCTACTAATAAAAGCAAAAAAACTACTATATTCCTAAGCTTGATAAAACATCCTCCGCTTCTTTCAAAGAGTTTACTATGAAATCTGGCTTAAAATCAGTTTTATCTAAATCTTCTTTCTTGTATTTACCGGTGGTTATAAATATCGTCTTTATACCAAGAGTTTTTGCTCCCATCAAATCTGTATAAAAATCATCGCTTATTATCACACTCTCTTTGTATTCATCTTTATTTAAGGCTTTTGATAGGAAGAGTTCGGATGGTTTTCCTAAGTTGGGCAAAGGTTCTTTATAGTCTGTAGCGTTTGCAATCATAAAAGCCAAGGCTCCAGACCCTTGAAAGTAAAGCCCGTCCGAGTCTTTTACAATCTTGCTATGGTTTATGGGTATTATCTTCGCCCCTTTTAAGAATACAGAAGATATTGCTTTTTTTAGCTTTTCAAAGCTCAAATTTTTATCCTGACCTACTATCACAGCATCTACGTCTATATTGTCCTTTACCTCTACATAGTTTGATAGATAACGTTTTAAAGAGTCTGTACCTATCACAAAACAAGAGGATATGTTTTGGTCTTTGAGATAGCTTGGTAGTATTTTTAAAGGTGTTAGTATATATTCTTCCTCCACGTCAAGGCCTTTTTCTTTTAGAATGTTTGATAGCTCTTTTGGGGGTCTTGTGGAGTTGTTTGATAATATGATAAAGTTTTTAGCTTTTAAAAAGCTTAAAAACGCCTTTGAATCTTTAAAAAGATTGAATTCTTTATCTTTTACCAAAACCCCATCTAAATCTACAAGTATTTTCATAGAAAATAGTTTACAATGTTTTTATGGAATTGGTGGATATTTTTTACAAAAGGGCTATCATGTTTTGGAAAAGCTTTTTGGGTTTGTTAGCCATATCTTATATAGCACTTTTACTATCTTATTTTATAATAAGGCTTCCCATAGCACTTCCGTTTGAGCTTAGACTATATCTCATAGTTGGGGAAATAACCCTTGGTGTTATAACATGGTTTTTATCTTATTTTGTAAAAAAACAATACATACCTGCATCTGTACACGAGCCCTACTGGAGTTATAAAGCTATAAAAGGGTACTTTTGGCCTTATACTATAGCATCAGCCTCATTTTTGTTTGCTGGGATATTTTATCTTTTGGTGGCTGATTTGGTGAGTTTAAGTGTTGGTTTTTTTGTAAGTTTTTTTATTATTTTTTATCAAAAGCCCAAAAAAGATGATATAATATACTAACATCAAGCTGGAGGTTTAATATGGATAGAAAAACTGTTGAAGAAAAACTATACGAAGAAAATCATCATTACAAATATCTAAAGGATAAGCACGATGAGCTAGACAAAGAGATAGCAAAGATGGAAAAACATCATCCTATGACTTCTGATTTAGAGCTTCAAATAGAGGCTCTTAAGAAAGAAAGACTTAAATTAAAAGATGAGATGGAGCTTATAGCAGCAGAATACATCAAGAAACATGGAGAAAAGGTATGATTATAAAAGGTAAAGTATGGAAGTTTAAAGACAACATAGATACAGACCAGATAATACCAGCAAGGTACTTAAACACCTCTGACCCTTTAGAACTTGCCTCTCATGTGATGGAAGATTCCGAAAAGCCAAATTTTGCCAAAGAGCATCAAGAAGGGGATATCATAGTGGCTGGTAAAAACTTTGGTTCTGGCTCTTCCAGAGAACACGCTCCTATCGCCATAAAGTACGCTGGTATTCCTGTGATAGTAGCCAAGAGTTTTGCAAGGATATTCTTCAGAAATGCCATAAACATAGGTCTTCCTATAGTGGAGTGTAAAGAAGCCGTAGATGAAGCAGAAGATGGGGATATCTTTGAAGTAGACCTTGAAAATGGTATTGTAAAAAACCTCACAAAAAATAAAATATACACATCTACCAAATTTCCAGAAGAGCTTATGGCTATATTAAAAGCTGGCGGGTTGATGGAATATGCAAAATCAAGACTATCTTCTTAAGTTAAAAGAGCTCATAAAAAAATACTCTCTTTTAGTGGCAGATGAGCCTAAGTTTAAGCTAGTATCTGGTAAACTAAGTAGATACTATATAGACTTAAAACAAGTCACCTTTGACCCAGAAGGTATATATATATTAGGAAATGTTTTATACGACATGTTAAAACCCTTTAATCCTGATGCTGCGGGTGGACTAACCTTAGGAGCAGATCCGATGGCTTACTCAGTAGCCCTTATCTCTTATCAAAAAGGAAACCCTATAAAACCTTTTGTGGTGAGGAAAGAACCCAAAGATCACGGTACTGGCAAGCAGATTGAAGGCAAGTTAGAAAATGTTAAAAATGTAGCTATATTAGAGGATGTATCCACTACTGGTAGCTCTTCTTTAAAGGCTGCAAACGTATGTAGAAATGCCAATTTAAATGTGATAGGTATCTTTACTATCGTTGACAGAGAAGAAGGGGCAAGAGAAAATATAGAAAAGGACGGCTTTAAATTTTATTCGGTGTTTAAATTATCCGAGCTTTTGTGAAAAAAAGGCTTGATTTGTTGCTGTTGGATAGAGGTTTGGTGTCTAGTCGTGAAAAAGCTCAAGCACTTATAATGGAGGGAAAGGTGCTAATAAACGGAAAGCCTATCACCAAAGCAGGTACTTTGATAGAAGAAGATGCTATTTTAGAGCTTTTAGAAAAAGAAAGATTTGTCTCAAGGGCAGGATACAAACTTGAAAATGCTATAAAAGAATTTGGCATAGATGTGAAAGATAAGATATGTCTTGATATAGGCTCTTCCACCGGCGGTTTTACTGATTGTCTTTTGCAATACGGAGCAAAATGTGTATACGCTGTGGATGTTGGTCATCTTCAGATGCACGAAAAACTGAGGGCTGATAAAAGAGTATATCTTTATGAAGATACTGATATAAGAGTATTTAAAAAGCCAGAAAACATAGATTTTGATATCATCACCGTTGACGTATCCTTTATATCTCTCAAAAAGATAGGAGATTATATAAAAAACCTTTGCAACAAAAACACAAAACTTCTTATGCTTGTTAAACCGCAATTTGAACTCTCACCCAAATACCTTAAAAAGGGCATAGTAAGAGAGGAAAGCGCTAAGATGCTTGCCTTAGAAAATGTGATATCTTATTTTGAATCAACAAGTTTTAGGCTTTTAGCATATATGAGGGCTCATCCGAGAGGTACAAAAGGAAATGAAGAGTTTTTTACTTATTTCATAACAAAGGATTATAATATTGCTTAGATGAAAAATATACTTTCTTTTTTAGGATTTTTTATAGTAGTTATTTTTGTGCTTTTAGGAGTATACATATACAGTGTAAGTATAGGGCTTCCTGATGTAAGAGCCTTAGAAAATTGGCACCCTCCAGAGGCTTCAATAGTGTATGACTCAAGTGGTAAGGTGATAGGCACCATAGGAGCTCAAAATAGAATTTATGTACCCATAAACAAAATACCAAAGATAGTTCAGGATGCTTTTGTGTCCGCAGAGGATAAAACCTTCTATCACAATATAGGCATAGACCCTTTAAGCATCTTAAGAGCTTTGGTAGTGGATATAGAAAAAGGTAGGGCGGTGGAAGGTGGAAGCACAATCACTCAACAACTTGCAAAAAATCTCTTTCTTACACCCAAAAAAACTATTTCAAGGAAGATAAAAGAGGCCATCCTCGCTATAGAGATAACTCGTACTTTTCCTAAAAGCAAAATACTTGAAATGTATCTTAACCAAATTTATTTAGGGCATGGAGCTTTTGGGGTAGAGGCTGCTTCTGAAACATACTTTGGTAAACATGTTTGGCAACTTAGCTTAGATGAGGCGGCCCTCCTTGCCGGGCTTCCAAGAGCACCCACCAGATACGACCCTTTCATAAATCCAAAATTGTCTCTTCAAAGAAGAAACTATGTGCTCTATAGGATGTATAAAGATGGTTATATCACAAAAGAAGAGTATTTAAAAGCTTCCCAAAAACCAATAGTATTAAACACCCATACAAATCCCATCACCAACAGCGATTATTTCGTAAGCTTTGTAAAAGATTATATGTATAAATACTTTCCAGACCTTATATATCAAGGTGGATTAAAGATTTATACCACTTTAAACCAAACCCTTCAACAAACTGCAGAGAACGCTATAAGAAATCAAATAATTTATATATCAAAATTAGAACACTACCCACTCTTACCTTGGTCTATCACAGACACCATAGCAAAGTTTAAAGCCCAGAAGATAGATCTTAAAAAATCAAAATACTATATAGGTTTTGTCAAAAGCATAAAAAACGGTAAAGCGAGTATAGATATAAATGGCACAGAAGTAAGCGCTAATATCTTTCCAGGCATAGATAGCGGTGAGTATGTAATAGTAGAACTTTCAAACACGCCATCTGGTTTTAAAGCTAAGATAATACCCCAGCTTCAATCTGCTCTTGTGAGCATGAATGTCCACAACGGAGCTATATTGGCATTGGTGGGAGGATACTCTTATCAACTTTCTTCTTACAACAGGGCAGTGTATGCCTTAAGACAAACTGGCTCTGCCATAAAACCCATAGTGTACTTATCAGCCCTTATGAAAGGCTACACACAAATAACGGAAATAGATGCCACACCTCATGCTTACAAAGATTCATCTGCTCCAGGTGGTTTTTGGATCCCAAGAAATTACGAAGGGGAGAGCTTTAGCACCATCACCTTAAGAAAAGCCTTGGCTTATAGTGTAAATACAGCTAGCGTAAATCTCTTAGCACAGGTAGGCTTTGACCTTCCTATATCCTTAGCAGCTAGGGTAGGTATAAAATTACCTCCTTACTACTCTATGGTGCTTGGTAGTACTAGCGTTACACCACTTCAACTTACAAACATGTTTCAAGCTTTTGCCAACTTAGGCACTTACTGCGAACCGTATTTTATTACCAAGATAGTAAACTCTCAAAACCAAGTGGTATACGAAGGACACCCAGTATGTTACAATGTATTTCCTGCTTCTTACGATAGGGTTTTAATATCTATGTTGGAGTATGTTGTAAAAGTAGGTACTGGTTATGCAGCTCATACGCTTGGACCTTACATAGCAGGCAAAACTGGAACCACAAACCACTACGATGATGCTTGGTTTGAAGGATTTTCTTCAGATGTAGTAACGGGCGTTTGGACTGGCTTTGATATAAGAAAGAGGATAGGTTATAATATGGCTGGTGCTGCTGCATCACTACCTACCTGGATAAACTATATGAAAGTGGCCCTAAACATATACCCAGAAAAACCATTCCCTCTTCCAGATGGTGTAGAATACGTAGAGATAGACCCCAAAACCCACCTAAGAGCTACCCCTGCTTGTCCCGGTGAACCAATACTCTTTGTAAAGGGTACTGCTCCTAGTGCCACATGCTCATCTGGTAGCCCTTCTATACTTCAAAACCTAAACCAAACACCCAATCAAAATATCAATCCATTGCAACCTTTGAATACAACTCCCAAAAACAATCAACCTCAAG
>CAZTLC010000002.1:0-31423 GCA_964614295.1 uncultured Aquificaceae bacterium
CTGGATTTTATACAAATGACGAAAATATTTGAAGGGTTTTTAATAGGATTTTCAATGGGATTTGTATATTTTGTGGCACTTAGAATAAGGACAAGATATGCGCTTGGTAAAAAATATCTTTACTATATAGGATGGATAATATCCTTAGTGGTATTCGCTATAGTATTTTTATATATAAACAAGTATATAGCTTTTAATATAATATCGTTTCTAATAGGTATACTGATATCTCAGATATTGGTGGTGAGCTTTTATTATATTAAAAGCCAAAAACAATAGCTTATATAGACCAGTAGTTTTTAACAAAAAGAGCTTCCAAGACAAAGTTGGAAAAGAAAAAAAGAGGTGTTATAATAGCACTTACCCAAGGATAATCTTCCAATAGCTCAGCCAGCACTATAAAGATTGGAACGCTTATATAAGAGAGCCTTGCAAAAGCGCTTGTATTTATAAAAATACCCCCGAGAGCCCATAGATACTCAAGTAATATAAGCACTGCAAATAGGGTATAATGCCAAGGCAATCTATCTATAGCAAATACAATTAATAATATATAAGCTATCATGATTAACAGATTTATAAAGTGGTCAAACTCATACACCCCAAGAGGTGTTGAAATAGGATGGGATGGTATATCATGAGGCACAAGCATCAGGATATTTGATATACGTTCTAAAAGTGTAGGTTTTCCCCACCATTCTTGAGCATGTATAAAAGCTATAGGATCCTTAAACTTATAAAAGCTATACAATACAAAAGCAAAAAATCCCCAAATAGATAGCAGAGCATAAGGTATAGCCTTCATGTAATCCATAGTTTTTTTGCTTTTAAGAGTATCAAAAAATATAACCACTGACAAGAAAACCGCTAAAGGTCCAAACAGTGTACCAAAACCAGCTAATATACTTGCTATAAGCCCCTGGTTTTTTCTAAGGAAATAAAATACGCTTATGGCAAAAAAGTTAAGAGCAGATACCGGATAAGCAGACATTCCAAAAAAAGATGAAGGATAAAAGGTAAATAAAAGTATTGTCATATATATGGTGCTATCTTTTTTGTTTAAATCTTTTAAAAGAAGGTAAAGCATATACATAGAAGCCCCTTGAAAAGCCAAAGAAGGAAGTATGTATAAAAAGGATATATTCTTATTTGTCAACGTATGTATAAACTTCATTATAATAGAGTAACCTGGGAAAAAAGCAATAGTGGGAATATGCACTGTTGAATTTCTATAACCATAAACTGCTATATGAGTATACCATACAGCATCCCAATGCATAAAATGGTTAAAAAAAGATGGTTCATAAGTAAAATGCACTGGATATGGCCTTCCGTAGTGGGGTTTAAGAAGGTTTACAGAAAACCAAGCCACCATGAGAGTCCAAAAAAACCAAACTATGAAATAAACTAAAATCTGCATCAGGCTTTACCTTACGAATCCTCCTCTTCCTTATCTTCGCAAGAGCACTCTATTATGCTATCTTCCCAATGAGTACAATCTATATCTTCTTCAAACATCTATCTCTTCCTTTCTAGAGGGTATATAAACATTTTTATCTTTTAGTTTTTCTTTTAAAATCAACATCTTATCCTCTTCACCGTGTATAAGACATATTTTCTGAGGATTTGCAGCACTTATCCACTCAATCAGTTCACTTTGGTCTGCGTGAGAGGAAAAACCGTTTACTGTATATATTTTAGCTTTTATGTTGATAGGCTCTCCCATCACAAAAACAGGGTTTTGTTTTTCCAATATTCTTCTACCGAGGGTACCATGTGGTTGATAACCTACAAACACTATGGCATTTTGTTCTTTGTAAGCGTGATGTCTTATGTGATGGAGTATCCTTCCGCCAGTTAGCATACCACTACCAGCTATTATTATCGCTCCTTCTTGTATATCGTTTATCTGCTTAGATTCTTCCACATCTCTTACCATAGTAAGATAAGGCAAATTAAAAGGGTCTTCTTTTTGCATAATCTCATAAGTTTCTTTTCTAAAGTATTCTGGATTTCTTAAGAATAACTTTGTTACACCTATAGCTAAAGGAGAGTCTAAAAATATCTTACACTTTGGCAAAGACCCTTTTTCATAAAACTCTCTTAAAACATAGAGTATATCTTGGGTTCTTTCAAGAGCATAGCTTGGTATAAGCACATTACCATGCCCTATGGTATCTTTTATGATATTTTCAAGCTCTTCTTTTGATTCTTCAAAGCTCTTGTGCAATCTATCTCCGTAGGTACTTTCTACGTATACTACATCCGCTTTTGAAGGAAGCTCAAAATCCCTTACTATAGGTTTTCCTTTGTTTCCCAAGTCCCCTGAGAATATTATCTTTTTATCCTTATATTCTATCTCATAAAAACATGAGCCAAGTATGTGTCCTGCATCCTTAGGGGTTACCTTTATATCAAAAATTTGATAAGTTTTACCATATGAAAATATAGGCTCAAAATGTTCCATAGCCTCAAACACATCATCTTCATCATAGAGAGGCTCTACCGGCATGTCCTTTATGGCGCCTCTTTGGAATCTTTTCATGTGAGATTTGTAGTTTTCAAGCATCACCTTTGCAGTATCCAAAAGCATAAGTCTTGAAAGCTCATAAGTAGGCTTGGTAGAATAAATCTTACCTTTAAAACCGTTTTTAACAAGTATCGGTATACGCCCACAATGGTCTATATGAGCGTGAGTTAGAAGTACAGCATCTATCTCTTTTGGGTCAAAACCAAGCTCTTCTGATTTTTCTTCGTCAACCCCTTGAAAAAGACCGCAATCTATCAATATCTTTTTATCTTCTAAAACAAGCACGTGCGCACTACCAGTTACAGTTTTTGCGGCACCGTAAGATATCACCTTCATAAATTCTCCTTTGGCTTCATAACAAGCTCTACAAAAATATCATCTTTGAAATATCTATCCAAAAGCCTTAGAATATCGTTTTTGTCTACGTTGTCTATGTTGCTTTTAAAATACTTAAAATAGCTTATATCCTTTACCACAGCAGAAGAAAATCCCATTAAATCAGCTTCGGACTCTGGATTTTCCAACACAAAATCTTCTTGGTTTAATATCTTGTCTTTTGCTTTTTGTATATCATCATCTTTTAAATGAGATATTTTTTCTAAAAACTCAAAAACTTTATTTTTAAACAAATCTATCTTATCATAATCTAATATAGCAAAAACAGTGTAGTTGTTATCTTGTTTATGAGCTCCGTCTTGGCAAGAATAAGAATATACCAGTCCTTTTTCCTTTATCTCAGTATGCATGAAAGATGTCCTACCACCAGAAAGAAGTTGATCAAATACCACAAAAGGATAATACATTTTTTCACCTATATTTGGAGCATCCCATCCTATAGCATAATAAGTCCTATCTATCATAGAATCTTCTATAACTTCTCTTCTTGGAAACTTCCTTGGTGGCTCTGGTACATAAATAAATGGTCTTATGTTGTTTTTTGGCTTTTGAGAAAACATGTCATATATAAAGTTTATATCATCATCGGATAGACTACCAGAAACACTAACAGTCATATTTAGAGGTTGGTAATAAGAGTTATAAAACTCTTCAAGCATATCTCTATCAAATTTAAGTATTGTCTCCTCATAGCCTATTATTGGGTACATATAATTTGAAACCTTGTAAAAAAGCTTATCAAATCGTTCAAAGAATCTATTGATAGGATTATCTAAACCTCTTTTTAACTCCTCTATCACTATAGGTTTTTCTTTTTCTATCATATCTTCTTCTAACTTCGCCCTCAAAGTAAGACTTTCAAGAATATCTATAGCTTGTCTTAGATAATTGGACGAGATGTTTATATAATAGTAAGTGAAGTCCTTTGAAGTAGCAGCGTTTATTTGACCTCCTAAGCCTTCAACCAAAACATCAAGCTCTCCGTATCCATAACGTTCCGACCCATTAAAAAGCATATGCTCAAGAAAATGAGCCATTCCTTTTTCTTTATAATCCTCATAACAAGAGCCTACGCTAAACCAAACTTGTATTGAAACAGATTCTACATCGGGTCTCTTTCTTATGAAAATCTTAGAACCATTAGGAAGCTGATGCTCTATGATATCAGCTATGTATTTCTTCATTTTCTTCTATAATTTTTATCTCTACATCACCACTAGCTAACCTATTTATAGCATAAAATGTCTTCTTTATAAGCTCTCTTTTTCCTCTTATAAAAGAGCTATCATCATCTTGCATAAGTTTTTCTGTATATTTAACAGCTGCATGTACAAGCTCATACTTGTTGTTAACTTTTTTAAGAGCTTCATAAATATTAGGCCTCAAAGACATCACACTTACCTCCTTCTAAAATATTTATTATATCATTTTCTACATTGTTCTTGTGTTCTAAAAAATACTCTCGCCTTGCCTTATTGCAAAATATAATAGACTTAATTATATCTACCGTTTCATCTATATACCTATTTACTACTATAAAATCAAAATACTTGGCGCAAGCTATCTCTCTCTTTGCCGATTCTATTCTTTCCAAGGCGTTTTTATCTTCAAAACCTCTGTTCTTAAATCTTGTATAGAGCTCTTCTAAAGAAGGTGGCATCAAAAATATCAAAAGAGCATAAGGTAAAATACTTTTTATGCTTTTAGCACCTTGAACATCTATTACTAGTAAAGCATCAAGTCCTTGTTCTGTAAGCTTTTTTACACTTTTGATAGGGGTCCCATAATAATTTCCGTAGACGTTTGCATACTCTATAAACTCATTATTTTTAATCATGCGTTCAAATGTTTCTTTTGAAACAAAATCGTAATCTATCCCGTCTTGTTCATTAGGTCTTTTTATCCTTGTGGTGGTAGTAACAATCCTTTTTAACGTTTTCATCTCTTCTAAAAGCTTTAAAGCAATAGTGGTTTTACCGGTTCCAGAAGGTGCAGATAAAACTACTATATTACCCATGAAACATGTCCTTTAATATTATATCAAATAATACATTTGGGAAAATACCAAAGAAAAATACGCTTATAAGAAATACGCTTACTCCTATGGTATCAAACAAATTAAGAGATAGTGTTGTATAGTCTTCGTTTATAGGCTCTTTAAAAAACATGTAAACGATAAGCCTAAGATAGTACCCAGCCGCTATTATACTACCTATTATGAATAGCACCGCAAAAAACCAGGCGTTTGAGTTAATAAGCCCCAAAAATATACCTAGCTTACCCACAAATGTAGCAAAAGGCGGTATCCCTATCAAAGCAAACAAAAATAGTGCCAAGGCACTAGCTAAAAATGGATTTTTTCTATACAAAGCCCTATAATTGCTCATGTCATGATCCCAGTTTTCATCTTTTTCCAATATAGAAAGTACCAAAAAAGCGCCGGCAGTAGCAAAAGCGTACACTATCACATAAAACATAGTAGAGCTGACAGACAACACATTGTATTTAGACAAACCTATCAAAAAATATCCAGCATGGCCTATAGAAGAATAAGCCAACATCCTCTTAGCAGAATTTTGGGCATAGGCCACTAAATTCCCCCAAAACATAGACATAACACCTACTATACCTACTATATAACTAAAGTTGTTTATTACAGGAAACACATAACTAGCCAGTAAGAATATAACCGCATAAAAGCCGATTTTTGGTACCGTTGATATAAAAGCAGTTGTTGAAGTAGGTGCTCCATCATATGCATCTGGTGTCCAGAAGTGGAAAGGAGCAGCTGATACCTTTAGAGCAAAAGCCACAAACAAGAACAATGAAGCCAAAGCAAAAGCCGTATTGTGATTTACCGATACACTTATGATACCTACATGAGATGTAGCCCCTATATAAAATGCACTACCAAGCCCAAAAAAGGCTGTGGCCATGCTTCCAATTACTAAATATTTAAAGGAGGCTTCTTTTGAAATATAATCATCTTTTAACATACCAATTGCTATATACATAGATATGGATGCCAGTTCTAAACCTGATAATATCACCACAAGATTTTTAGAGGAAATCATTATAGAAAGTCCAAGAGCTATAAGAAGAAATGTATATACATTTTCTAAAAATGTCTTTTTGCTTTTAAAAAAGCTAACAGAGGTAAATATTACAAAAGCACTCAATATATATATGATACCCTTTAAAAGCAAAGAAAAAGCATTTATATCAAAGAGCCATTTTGTAAAAGTATAACCTTCCAAAGAATATTTTATTGCTAGAAAACCACTTACAATACTTATTAAAAATCCTAAAAACCCTATAAGGTCAAAGCTAGGTAATACAAGCTCTAATAGTATAAGCGATATGATGCCAACTATGTTTATTATATCAGGATACAAAGCCTTCATTAAAAATTCCCCAATATAAGTTTTGATGTTTGAGATATTATATTAACAAAGTTATAGGGCATTATACCCATTATAAAAGCTCCAAAAAGTATAAGCACAAAAGGTATTATATGGTGTAGTTCAACATCCATAGTATGTTGCAATTTTTCAATTCTAGATTCTGATAAAGAAGCTGATTCCAGCATTACATTTTTATACATATATAAGAAATAGGCAGCGCCTAGCACCATACCAATACCAGCTATTATAGCCCAAATAGAGAAATATTTAAAAGTACCAAGAAGTATCAAAAATTCGGATACAAAACCAGAAAACCCGGGAAGACCAATAGAAGCTAGACCACTTATCATAAATAAAATAGCAAAGTTTGGAAGATATTTAGCTATACCACCCAAATCAGACATTTCGTAAGAATGAAATCTGTCGTATATGAAACCTGCGGCATAGAAAAGAGCTGCAGAGCTAAGACCATGAGCTATCATCATATAAGAAGCGCCGTTTATTGCACTGACAGATAAAGCAAATGTTCCAAGCGTAACCATACCCATGTGACTTATAGAGGAGTAAGCTATTAGTTTTTTAATATTTGTCTGAGATATAGCCATCATGGCAGCGTATATAATCGCTATCACACTAAGCAAAAACATTACAGGTATAAATATCTTGGAAGCCTGTGGGAATAAAGGCAATGAATATCTTACAAAACCAAAAGTACCCATCTTGAGTAAAACACCGGCAAGTACCACCGAACCAGCAGTAGGAGCCTCAACGTGCGCATCCGGAAGCCATGTATGAACAGGCCACATTGGTACTTTTACTGCAAAACCTATACCAAAGAGCACAAACAAGATAATCTGAAGCCATAGAGGGTAAGCTATATGCTTATGAAAACTATACTCAAAAGATATATGGCCACTTATAAAATAACCATATACCACCATAGTAGCTAGACCAAGTAACAAAAATAAGCTACCAAAGAATGTATATATGAAAAATTTGTTAGCAGCGTAGACTTTTCTATCGTGTCCCCAAAAACCTATTATAAAGTACATAGGTACAAGCATACCTTCCCAGAAAAGATAAAACAAGAATAAATCCAAAGCTGAAAAGGTACCTAAACAAGTGGTTTCAAGGATTAAAAACAAAGCATAGAATAAGTTTGGTTTTTCTTTTACTTTTATGGCCCATATGAATACGGTAAAAAATACTAAAGCTGTAAGGGTAAATAATGAAACACCAAGTCCATCCAAACCAACATCATAGTTTATACCAAGAGATGATATCCAAGGAATTGTAGTCCTGTAAAGAAAATGATGAGAATCTGGATTAAAATTAAACAACAGTATCAAACTTATAACAAATACAATACCTGATAAAACTATAGACACTACCTTAGTAAGCCATTCATTCCTAAACAATGAAACTATAAAAGCGCCCACCAAAGGTAAAAATATAGCTATATTAAGAAGACTAGCCATTAAGTATACCCCCTTTAAAGATTACTAAAATCAAAAGTAAAAACAAAGATATCAAACCATAAAGCATATATAAAGCATAGTAATTTAATTTCCCATTTTGAAATCTGCTAATAGGTTTTCCATAGTTAGAAGTGATATTTGCCACTCCATTCACAAAACCATCTATCATGATGCGGTCTACTACTTTATAGATAGCTCTTGACAAGATAAGATAGCCTTTGGCAAAGATGTTGTGATAGAGATATTCTGTGTAGAATTGGGATTTTACAAGAGAGTGGATGGGTTTGAAGAGTGCATAAAGGGTGTTTGGGTCTATTATCTTTTTGACATATAAAAGATAAGAAAGAGATATGCCTATGATGGCTACTGTTATGCCGGGTATAGAATGGGCTATGAAAGAAGAGGGAGATTCTATGGACTCATGCATGTATGTGAAATAGCTCCAGAGTAAGAAACCACCTACAAGAGATAGGAAACTTAGTATAAGCATTGGAAATGTCATGATAGATTCTACTTCATGAGGTTCTTCATGGTAATGACCTTGACCTAAGAATACTATAAACGCTTCTCTTGTTATATAGTAAGCTGTAAGAAGTGATGCAAAAAGTATCACAGCGGCCACTAAAGAGCTCTTGTCCATAATAGAGGATACTATAGCATCTTTTGAAAAGTAACCAGCAAAAGGCGGAAAACCGGAGAGAGCTAAAGCACCTATCATGAAAGCTACAAAGGTAATGGGCATGTATTTTTTAAGACCACCCATCTCAAATATGTTTTGAGTATGATGATGAAGTCCTGTTATAACAGCACCAGCAGCTAAGAATAGCAAAGCTTTGAAGAAAGCATGTGTTGTAAGATGAAACATAGCTGCTGCTGGAAATCCCATACCTAAGGCTGTAAACATGATAGCTAACTGGCTCATGGTAGAAAAAGCTATTATCTTCTTGATATCATCGTGGACTGTGGCAACTGTAGCAGCAAATACCATAGTAACAATACCAGTGAGGGTTATATATGATAGTGTTGTATGAGATAAAGAGAAAAGGGGGTAAAGCCTTGCCACCATATATACACCTGCAGCTACCATGGTAGCGGCGTGAAGAAGTGCTGATACTGGTGTAGGACCTGCCATTGCGTTTGGAAGCCATGTGTGTAGAGGAAGTTGTCCTGATTTACCAACAGCACCACCAAAAAGAAGAAGAGTAGCTAATGTAATACCAGGTGTATAAGAAGCGTTCTCAAAGAGTTTTGGTAATGATAATGTGCCAAATAACCAAAATGTATATATAATACCAAGGATAAAAGACCAGTCTCCTATTCTATTCATCACAAAGGCTTCTAAGCTTGCTTTTGTAGCAAACTTTTCTTCATGAAAGTATCCTATTAGTAGATATGAAGCAAGACCAACACCTTCCCATCCAAAGAACATGAGTATAAGAGAGTCTCCTAAGAGTATAAGAAGCATTGAGAATAAAAATAAACTAAAGTATGCAAAGAATTTAAAAGTCCAGTTTCCAAAAAGATATCTCATGTAACCTATAGCATATACAAATATAACACTTGCTACAAAAGTTACTGTTAAGGTTGTGGATATAGATAGCTTGTCTATATATATACCTATATCTATAGATGTGTGAGAAACTGGTAAAAATTTGTAAAATACTATATCTTCCGGGGTTTTTAGGTTTAGCATGGTAATAAGTGCTGTTATAAAACTTAGGATACCTGCAGTAGCGTTTATAACACCTGAGGTAAAATCACCTAGGCGTCTTCCAAAAAGGCCTATGATTATAAAGGATAAGAGTGGAAAGAGAAGGATTAGTGATGGCATATTTACCCCTTCAAATCTATGATTTCATTCACGTTTTCGGCTTTTCTAAGTCTAAACAAAGATATTATTATACCAAGACCCACAGCCGCTTCTGCTGCCGCCAAAGCTATTGTAAACAGTGCAAATATCTGCCCATCTATGAGACTATTCATTTTATCTATGCCTACAAAAGCTATATTTACAGAATTCAAAGCAAGCTCTAAAGACATTAGTATAGTAATGAGATTTTTTCTTACCATCATACCAAAAAGTCCAATACCTAGCAGAATAAAAGCCAATATAAAATACTGTTCTACATTTTGGGTTAAAAGCTCGCCTGCTACATTATCAATCATAAGTTTTCTCCTCTTTCCTACCAAGTAAAATCGCTCCTATCATGCTAATGAGCAAAAGCACTGACATCAATTCAAAAGCCCAAAAATATGTGCTAAATAGTTTAATACCAATTACTTCAGCATTTCCATAGTTTTTTGTTATAGTTTCTATAATTTTATTTTTAGATACAGATACACCGGAAAGAGCTACGATAAAAGCTTCAACATACAAAATTATTACAAAAGGAAACACTGTTACACCTATAAGTCTATTGTGTTGCTCATTTTTATGAAGCTTCCTCCAAGGCACAGCCGTAATAATCAAAATATAAAAAACAGCTATGGCTACAACATAAACCATCAACTGAAGAGCTCCTAATAGCTCGGCTCCAGCGCTGAAAAATATACCGCTTATAGCTATTAAAGCTCCTAAAAGCCATAAAACAACGTATATAGGATTAGAAGCAGTTACCACACCTAATCCACATATTATGCTTATTCCACCAAAAATATAAAATGCTATCTGGCTAAGCATCGTCCACCCGTTTTAGATTTAGTTTATTTTCTCTCCAGAGCGCTTCTCTATTATCATCGTCTATCCATATACGATCTGGTTCGTGTTCTCTCCTATCTTGCCAAGATTTACCTATAGCTTCAAGCTTTTCTAAGTTAAGTATTGCATTTTTTCGTGAAAAAGAAGCAGTTTCATAAATATCACTTTGGAAAAGACAATCCACTGGGCAAGCATCCACACAAAGCCCGCAAAAGGTGCATAGCATAAGATTCATATTAAAAACAGATACCGCCTTTTTACCGTTTTCAAGCTTTTTACCATCAATTTCAAACAAATCCGGCACAGGACAAGCTTTTTTACAAAGATAACATACCACACACCTAGAACTTCCAGGGCGGGGTTCTATCTTCATCCTATCCACCCATTCATCAAAGGCCGGTTGAGGCTCTAATCCATTTACCGTCTTGTGCCCGAAAAAACCCCTAAATCTCTTAGGTGGGGTTAGCTTTTCATAAGGGTAATGGGTAGTGATGGTCTTAGTAAACGCATGCCTTATAGTAATAGATAAACCTTTTATAAAATCTAAAAAGAAAATCGTTTCCAAAAAGTTTAAAGGCTTTTCAAATACCTTCTTAATCATAACCCTAACCTCTCAATAAAGGTGCTATAAAAGCTGTTATAAGTATATTTAAAAGCGCCAAAGGCAACATCACCTTCCAAGCTATTGTGGTGATTTGGTCTATCCTATACCTTGGCAGTGTCCAGTGAAGCCAAAGCACTAGCAAAAACAAAATAGTTACTTTTATTATAAACCAAATAAAGCCTGACCAAGGCCCTAAAAAGAAAAACGGGTCTATAAAACCTATAAATGGTATATTTATTGGACTCCATCCACCAAGGTAGAGCACCGTAAGTATAGAAGACAAAGATAAGACTTCCACATACCATTCTACCAAGGGAAATAAGCCAAATTTCATACCACCATATTCTACTGTAAAACCTGTAACAAGCTCTGCCTCTGCTTCTTGTATATCAAAGGGAACTCTTCCAGTCTCTGCCAAAAGCGCAAAAACAAACACTACGAAAGATATGGGTTGCAAGAAAATATACCAAATCTTTTGATGTATCTGAGCCATCACTATATCATAAGTAGAAAGAGACTTTGCAAGCATAATAGGTCCCAAAGCTGCAAACGTAATAACCACTTCATAAGATATGATGATACCCGCTTTTCTCAAAGCACCTATAAGAGCATATTTACTGTTAGAAGCCCAACCAGATAAGGCTACACCATACACTGCCAAAGAGCCAAAAGCAAAAGCTATTATGATACCTATATTGACATCTGTAAGTATCGGTTTTATATCATAACCAAAAATATGCATTTCGGGACCAAAAGGCACCACTGCGAACACCAAAGAAGCTGGTACCAAAGCCATTATAATGGCAAGATTGTAAAGTAAAAAGTTAGCTGAGGAGGGTAATATATCCTCTTTTGTTAAAAGCTTAATACCATCAGCCAATGGTTGTAAAAGACCATGCCATCCTACCACCATAGGCCCAGGTCGTCGTTGTATATGGGCAGCAACTTTTCTTTCCACCAAAGTCAAATAGGCACCTATGCCTAGTATGATAGCAAGTATTACAAGAACCTTTATAGCTATAATGACAGCTAAAGCCACTAAACTCATCTGTCTATCTCTCCTACTACTGGGTCAAGACTTGCCAATATAGTAACAGCGTCTGCTATATATCTATTCTCCATAAGATGTGGATATACACAAAGATTATAAAAAGAGCCAGGTCTTATTTTGACCCTGTAAGGTTTTAAACCACCTTTGGAGTTTATGTAAAATCCAAGCTCGCCTCTTGGATTTTCCCCAGAAGAATAAACTTCACCAGCAGGCACCTTTAAACCTATACCATCCAAAGTAAGTCTTAACTTTTTAGGGTCTTTAGACTCTGCCATAAAGGGTTCGTTTGGTGACATAGCCTTTAATTTTTGGAGGCATTGCTCTATTATCCTTACACTTTGCCTCATCTCTTCTACACGAACAAGATATCTATCGTAGCAGTCCCCGTTTTCTCCTAAAGGTACATCAAAATCTACCATACCATAAGCATCATATGGCTCTAGCTTTCTAATATCGTAAAATACACCAGAGCCTCTTGCTACAGCCCCCGTAAGTCCATAAAAATATATATCATCTTTTGTAAGGATACCCACATCTTTATTCCGTTTTAACCATATTCTATTTCTGCTAAGTATTCTTTCCCAGTCTTTTAATTCCTTTGGGAAAAACTTTATAAAAGCTTCAATAACTTCTAATGCTCCCTCTGGTAAATCCATTCTGACCCCACCTATTCTTGTATATGATATGGTAAGCCTTGCTCCAGTTATACCTTCTATAATATCCATTATCTTTTCCCTTTCTTTAAAAGCGTATAAAAATATCGTCAAAGCCCCCAAGTCAAGTGCATAAGTGCCAAGCCATAGAAGATGAGAGTTTATACGTTGAAGCTCTGACATCATAGTTCTTATGTATTTGGCTTTTAGTGGTACAATATCCTCAATACCAAGAAGTCTTTCTACAGCCACAGTCCAAGCTTGATTGCTACAAAGGGAAGATATGTAATCCATTCTGTCTGTGTATACTAAGAATTGTTGATATGGTTCGTGTTCTGCCAATTTTTCTACACCCCTATGAAGCTGTCCCAATATAACATCCGTTTGGACCACACGTTCCCCCTCTAAGTCAAACAAGAACCACATCGTCCCGTGAGTACCAGGATGAAGAGGCCCCCAGTTTAGAACCACCTGTGCTTTTTTCTTAAGTCTATTTTTCTCGGTATACTCCAAATCTTTCAATGTAGGTACATAAGTATGGGTACGTCTATAGTTCATAGTACCAGATAAATTATCCCCAAAAACTGTTTCGTTCAAAGAAGGTAGTTCAGCATTCTCATATCCCTGAAGAGGGAAATCTTTTCTCAGCGGAAAATAATTGTACGTATCCCACATGAAAGCCCTTACTAAATGACCGTGGCCTTCGTATTGTATGCCAAACATATCGTAAGCTTCCCTCTCGGCCCATTTACCAGCAAACCATAACTTCTCTATACTTGGTAAAGAATGTTCTGTTTTTGTCTTTATCACCAGCCTTTCTTTGGTGTCTATATTATAAAGTATATAAAAAGCTTCAAAACGATTTTGAGCTTCCATCGTATCTATCACAGAATGGTCTATAAAAAGCTTAAAGCCAAATTCATCTTTTATGGTTTTTAGCGTACTTATAAGAAGTTCCTTTTGCACATAAACCACAGATATTAGCTTATCTTTTTTTACCTCTACATAAGGTAGCTTCGTCTTTATATCATTCAAAGTTTTTTCACTCGCCTGCATCACAAACTCTCCAAATCAAACTGCCAATCAAGAGCTTCTTTCTTCCAAGCATAAACTAAGCCTAATGTTAAAATCACAAGAAACAAAAACACCTCTATAAAACCGAAAACTCCAAGGAGGTTGTATACTACAGCCCAAGGAAACAAATAAGCCACCTCTATATCAAAAAGAAGCAATAAGAGGCCTAAAATATAATAACCTTGATGAAATGTAGTTTGTGCTGTATCATCGTACAATGGTACTCCACACTCATAAGGATATGTTTTGTATGGCTCTTTCTTTTTAGGTCCTAAAAGCCAGTTTAATGATACAAGTACAACGCTTAAACCAAGCATAACTACCAACAAAGATAAAAGACCTATATAAGCCATAGTCTCACCTCAAATTAGCTATCTTAAACAAAAACTCTGAAATATTGCTAATACCATTCCACAAAACAAAAGGAAACATACCAAGCAAGAATGTAAGCACCACCAAAAGACCAATTGATACGTTTTCTAATATATCATATTTTGGTCTAAAATGAATCTCAACATCTTTCATAAACATAAGAACCACAAGTCTAACATAATATCCTGTAGATATTGCAGTAGCTATTATTAAAACAAAACCAAGCCAATATATATCTTTCATGGCAAGTCCTAAAAATACCAACGCTTTACCCACAAACCCAACAGTAGGTGGTATTCCCAAGAGAGCAAATAAAAACACCGCAAAACTAATACTCAAAAATCCAGTATTCCTGTAAATACCACTTATATTTTTAATTTGATTGTCCCATTCTTCACTTTGCTCTAAAACACTTAAAACCAAGAAAGCGCCAAGCCCCATTATACTATATACAAAAACAAAGTATATAGCAGCTTTTAAGCCCATACTGGAGTTAGAAGAGAGCACAGATAGTATATAACCACTATGAGCTATAGAGGAATAAGCCAAAAGTCTCTTTAAATCGTTCTGCACCAATGCCAAGGCGTTACCTATTATCATAGTGACCGCTGCCAATATACTTACAGATATCATCCATGAAGAGTAAAGATGTTGATTTACATAAGGCATCAACCTTAGAAGAGGTATGAAGAAAGCAAGTTTACCAGCTGATGCCATAAAACCGGTTATAGGAGTAGGAGCAGCAGTATAAGCATCTGGTAACCAAAAATGAAAAGGTACAATCCCTATTTTTATAGCAAAAGCCAATAAAAACAATATCATACCCACTATAAGATAAACGGCATTGGCTTGATTGTAAGAGGACATTATAGCTCTTATATCTAAAGATTTGGAAGCTGCATACATAAAAGCTGCACCGTAAAGAGCTATTATTATACTTACACCACCTATTATAAGGTATTTGTAAGCACCTTCTTTTGATACAAAAGAGCCTCTAAAAAGCGCCGTTATTATATAAAAGCTAATAGACACCATTTCAAGGGATACGTATATCACTATCAAATTATATGAAGAAGAAAGCGTCATCATACCAAGTAAACTTAAAAACACTATATAATAAACTTCATAATAAAAAGTACCCCTTTTGTTCATATAGGTATTTAAGAAAGGTAGCACTAAAAGCGTTAGAACCACCTCAAATATTTTAGAAAACATACCAAGAGTATCTATCGTATAAGTTTCTGAAAATACATCTTTAAAAAATACTGTATTATAAGAAAAACTCAAAACCGAAAGCGCTAAAAATATTATAGATATCCATAAAAAAACTTTTTTCTTGGTTTCTGAGCTTTTCATAACGATATCTAGTAAGAATAAGACAAAGGCTCCTAAAAATACAGTTAGTTCAGGCAACAAGTATTTCAACTCATATATATTCATAGAACCCAGTAAAAGCCTTATGTCCATACTCTACCTCTTAATCATTCCAACTATATGAAGCAACTTTAGTAAAGAATCGTCAAACATATTGAAAAACAGATACGGGAAAAGCCCTATAGCAAACATCAAAATAACCAAACTAAGCATTACACTAAGCTTTATACCTCTTATATCTGTAAATATAAGGAAAGACCCCTCTGTTTTACCTTCCAAGAACAGGTTTCTAAGAAAATAAAGCATATATATAGCGCTGAAAAATGCACTTATTATAATAAGTAAAGCAAGACTCAAGCTATGCTCTCTTGCTGATAATATAGTTAAAAATTTACCCCAAAAGGAAGAACCAGCCGGTAATCCCATAGCAGAAAAACCCGTTAAAGCCACGATAATAGAGAAAACAGGCATATATCTTACAGAACCAGCTATAGTTCTAGTATTGAATGAGTGAAGCCTATTATATATAAAACCAGCTATCATGAACAACGCTGCACTAGAAAATCCATGAGCCACCATTTCCAAGGTAGAAGCCCTAAAACCTTGAAAATTTAACATAAACATAGCTGCTACTATAAATCCCATATGGCTTACCGAAGAATAAGCCACAAAGCGCTTAATATTGTTCTGAGCTATCGTCATCCAAGAAGCATATATTATAGTGATTATTCCAATAGCTACCATAAAAGACCATAGATACTTGGCAGCTTCTGGGAAAAGCCCTATATTAAACCTCAAAAACGCATAGGAGCCCATCTTTAAAAGGATAGCCGCCAACACTACAGAACCAGCCGTAGGAGCCTCCCCGTGAGCATCTGGAAGCCATGTATGAAATGGTACCAAAGGTGTTTTGACGGCAAAAGCTATGAAAAACAACAAGAACAAGAATATCTGTTCGCTTAACGGCAGATGCAAAGTTACCAAATTTGGGTAAAAAGCACTAAAATGACCAGATTGTTTAAAGCTATCCGCTGACAAAATCATTATCCCAAAGAGCAAAAATAAGCTAGATATAAATATGTATATAAAAAACTTATAAGCTGAGTAAAGTCTTAACTTATATCCCCATACACCTATTACAAAAATCATTGGTATCAAAGTTAGTTCATAGAAAACATAAAAAAGTATCAAGTCCCAAGAAGTAAACACCCCTATTAGAAACGTTGTTGTAAGCAAAAACATAGAATAGTATTCTTTCAGTCTTGATTTTATCTGGATATCCTTCACAGACCAGGCAATTGCTAAAAATGATATAAAAGTAGAAAGTATATAAAATACCTCTGATAGGCCATCAACTCCCACAGCATAGGATATACCAAGCTCTTTTATAATGGGATAGTTTTCATAAAGATAAATATTAGAAAGGTTAGAAAAATCAAGAAATCTTAACGTATATAAAGATACTAAAAAAGTTATAAAAGAACCAATAAAAGCAAGAGTTTTTGTAAACTTTTCTGGTAAAAATACAATAAGCACGGTAGTAAATATGGGTATCAACATGGAAATACTTATAAGTCCAGAACCATTTGTAACGTATTCCATCTATAACCTCATTCCTTTTATGATAAGTCCCAATATCATAACTATTCCAATAAGTATTACAAAGATATATTGGTTCAAGTATCCACTTTGGATAATTTTCATTTTCCTACCAAAAGAAAATGTCCAAACCACTAACTTGTGTATTATAATGTCTATAAACCTTATATCTATAAACTCCCATATGAATCTTACTAAAAGCATAAATACTTTTGCCACTCCATTCACAAAACCATCTATCATGATGCGGTCTACTACTTTATAGATAGCTCTTGACAAGATAAGATAGCCTTTGGCAAAGATGTTGTGATAGAGATATTCTGTGTAGAATTGGGATTTTACAAGAGAGTGGATGGGTTTGAAGAGTGCATAAAGGGTGTTTGGGTCTATTATCTTTTTGACATATAAAAGATAAGAAAGAGATATGCCTATGATGGCTACTGTTATGCCGGGTATAGAATGGGCTATGAAAGAAGAGGGAGATTCTATGGACTCATGCATGTATGTGAAATAGCTCCAGAGTAAGAAACCACCTACAAGAGATAGGAAACTTAGTATAAGCATTGGAAATGTCATGATAGATTCTACTTCATGAGGTTCTTCATGGTAATGACCTTGACCTAAGAATACTATAAACGCTTCTCTTGTTATATAGTAAGCTGTAAGAAGTGATGCAAAAAGTATCACAGCGGCCACTAAAGAGCTCTTGTCCATAATAGAGGATACTATAGCATCTTTTGAAAAGTAACCAGCAAAAGGCGGAAAACCGGAGAGAGCTAAAGCACCTATCATGAAAGCTACAAAGGTAATGGGCATGTATTTTTTAAGACCACCCATCTCAAATATGTTTTGAGTATGATGATGAAGTCCTGTTATAACAGCACCAGCAGCTAAGAATAGCAAAGCTTTGAAGAAAGCATGTGTTGTAAGATGAAACATAGCTGCTGCTGGAAATCCCATACCTAAGGCTGTAAACATGATAGCTAACTGGCTCATGGTAGAAAAAGCTATTATCTTCTTGATATCATCGTGGACTGTGGCAACTGTAGCAGCAAATACCATAGTAACAATACCAGTGAGGGTTATATATGATAGTGTTGTATGAGATAAAGAGAAAAGGGGGTAAAGCCTTGCCACCATATATACACCTGCAGCTACCATGGTAGCGGCGTGAAGAAGTGCTGATACTGGTGTAGGACCTGCCATTGCGTTTGGAAGCCATGTGTGTAGAGGAAGTTGTCCTGATTTACCAACAGCACCACCAAAAAGAAGAAGAGTAGCTAATGTAATACCAGGTGTATAAGAAGCGTTCTCAAAGAGTTTTGGTAATGATAATGTGCCAAATAACCAAAATGTATATATAATACCAAGGATAAAAGACCAGTCTCCTATTCTATTCATCACAAAGGCTTCTAAGCTTGCTTTTGTAGCAAACTTTTCTTCATGAAAGTATCCTATTAGTAGATATGAAGCAAGACCAACACCTTCCCATCCAAAGAACATGAGTATAAGAGAGTCTCCTAAGAGTATAAGAAGCATTGAGAATAAAAATAAACTAAAGTATGCAAAGAATTTAAAAGTCCAGTTTCCAAAAAGATATCTCATGTAACCTATAGCATATACAAATATAACACTTGCTACAAAAGTTACTGTTAAGGTTGTGGATATAGATAGCTTGTCTATATATATACCTATATCTATAGATGTGTGAGAAACTGGTAAAAATTTGTAAAATACTATATCTTCCGGGGTTTTTAGGTTTAGCATGGTAATAAGTGCTGTTATAAAACTTAGGATACCTGCAGTAGCGTTTATAACACCTGAGGTAAAATCACCTAGGCGTCTTCCAAAAAGGCCTATGATTATAAAGGATAAGAGTGGAAAGAGAAGGATTAGTGATGGCATCAATCCCTTAGCTCCGTTAACTCTTCAGAGGCTTCGTAACCCTTTAGTCTAAATATAGAAACCACCAAACCAAGTCCTATAGCTACTTCAGAGGCTGCCACAGTAAGTATTATTATACTCATCACCTGCGTATCTACCTTTCCAAGAAAATTAGAAACAGCTACCAACGATACATTTACACCGTTTAACATTATCTCAGTAGCTACCAACATCGTGATGAGATTCTTCCTTATTATGATACCAAAGACACCTATAAATACAAGTATTATACCAAGCATCATATAATATTTATCCATCGGCCTTCTCCTTGCCAAATATTATAGCACCTATCATGGCTATCAAAAGAATAAAAGAAGCAAGTTCAAAGGGTACTATATACTTTGTAAAAAGCACAGTGCCAAGAGCACTAACGTTATCCTTGGGCAAAGCTTGCCTAATACCTGATAGCTTTGCATTAAAAGCGAGGTATATGGCAGTCCCTATTGTAAAGAAAAAAGCAGGCAAGGCAATTACAAATTCTTTTTTGTAAAAACCTTCAAACATGCTGATTTTTTCCCAAGGAATCGTGGTTATCACAAGAACATAAAATACCACTATGGCAACCGCATATATAACAAGTTGTAATCCAGCCAATAAATCTGCCTTCAAAGCAAAGAAAGAAGCAGCCACGGATAAAATAAACCCTAAAAACCATACCATTACATGTATAGGGCTTTTAACAAAAATAGCTCCCAAAGCACTAACTATTGCTATCATCCCTATTACGATAAAAGCTAAAAGTTCCATTTTATCTTACCCCAAAGCGTCTCTCTTTCCTTATCATCTCGCCATATTCTATCTGGAAGCTCCCTTACATTTTTCGCATTTGTAGCCCCTATCTTTTCCATATCATCCATATGAATAACAGCATTTTTCCTACTATAAACCGCCATCTCGTGTATATCGCTCATCGTTAGGCACTCTACTGGGCAAGCATCCACGCACAACCCACAGAAAAGACAGTTTAGAAGATTCATGTCAAACCTTACCACTTTTTTGGTACCATCTGGCATTTGCACTGCTTCTATTCTAAACAAAGTAGGCATAGGACAAGCAGTTTGACACATGTAGCAAGCCACACATCTTGATTTACCCTTTTCAAAAGACATAAAACCTTGTATAGCTTTTAAAGAAGGTGGTTCTTCACCATCATAGACAAAATGACCATGCTTACCCCTAAATCTCTTAGGTGGTGTCAGCTTTTCCTTAGGATATTGAGTAGTAATAGGTTTTCTTAATAAGTTTCTCATAGTGATAGTGAGACCTTTTATAAAATCCAAGAAAAAGACACTCTCTATAGGGCCTAAACTATCATCCCTCTTTAATCTTTTAATCTTTATCATAATACTAACCTCATCCTTTAAAATAAATGAAGAATGCAGTAGCCACCAAATTTATTATTGATATTGGCAAAAGATACTTCCACGCAAACTCCACTACATCTTTGGCTTGATATCTTGGCAACGTCCAGTGCACCCATAATACGAAGAACAGCAATCCAAAAGTTTTTAAAAGCATCCAAACAAAACCAGAGAAAGCACCAAAGATGTGAGGACCTGCCCATCCACCAAAATAAAGCACCGATGCTATAGCACAAAGAGCCAATACATTTAAGTACCACTCCGCCAAAGGAAATATACCAAATTTCATTCCACCATACTCAACGTTGTATCCAGTGACAAGCTCTGCCTCTGCTTCCTGTATATCAAAAGGTACACGCCCTGACTCCGCCAAAAGACAAAATAAAAATAGTACAAAACTAACAGGCTGATATACTATATACCAAATCCCACTTTTAATCTGGGTGTCTACTATATCAAAAACATTCATGCTACCAGCCAAGAGGATAACACTCAAAGCTGCAAAACCAAGAACTACCTCATAGCTCACTATAAGAGCCGCCTTTCTTAAAGAACCTATAAAAGCATACTTGCTATTGGAAGCCCATCCGGCAAACAGTGTCCCATAAGCTGCCATGGAACCCATAGCAAAGATATATAGTATAGCTATATTAAGATTAGCCACTATAGGTTTTATATCGTGTCCCATGATTTTAAAAGAAGGACCAAAAGGCACAACGGCAAAAAGCATAATAGCTGGTACCAAAGCCATCATAATTGCCATGTAATAGAGCTTTGTGTCTATACCCTTCGGTAGAATAGGTGCTTTTGTCATCAGCTTAAGCCCGTCCGCTAAAGGCTGTAAAAGACCAAAAGGACCAACAACGGTAGGACCCCTTCTAGCCTGAAGATGCCCAGCAAACTTCCTCTCATACCAGGTAAGATAAGCGCCCAATCCCAACGTAACAGCTAAAACAAACACAATTTTAATAGCTATAACAATAGCTGTAAATACTATATCGCTCATCTATCAGTCTCTCCTACCACAGGATCTATACTACCAAGAAGAGCCACTGCATCTGATATAGTGTGCTTTTGTATAACCTTCGGAAAAACGGATAAATTGTAAAAAGAACAAGACCTTATCCTCATCCTATAAGGCGATGATTTGCCTATTGAGTAGATATAAAAACCTAGCTCGCCCCTTGGATTTTCCCCAGAAGAGTAAACCTCACCTTTTGGTATATTCTCACCGTGAACTACTATTCTGAAGGATTTAACCATATCCTCTAAGTCGTTAAACACATCTTCTTTCGGAGGTATGACAGCTGGATGCTTTTTGTTTACATATGGTTCATTTTGGGGCATCTTTTCTAGTGCTTCTACACATTGCTCTACTATACGAGCGCTTTGATACATCTCTTCCATTCTAACAAGGTATCTATCGTAAACATCGCCAATATCACCAACTGGTACATCAAAATCCACTAGGTCATAAGCAGCGTATGGGTCTATTTTTCTGATATCGTAAGCTACGCCAGAACCTCTCGCCACAGGACCAGTAAGTCCATATTGATAAACATCTTCTTGTGTTATAATACCTACATCTTTCGTACGTTTTAACCATATTCTATTCCTAGTTAAAAGCCCGTGATACTCTTTAAGCTTTGAGTAAAAATCCTTTACAAAGTGTTTAGCTACTTCAAGTGTACCTGTAGCCAAATCATAATGCACTCCGCCTATCCTCAAGAAAGCAGAAGTCAACCTAAAACCAGCATTGCCTTCTATAATATCCATTATCTTTTCTCTTTCTCTAAAAGCGTACAAAAACACCGTAAGAGCACCTAAATCAAGAGCCCCAGTACCAAGCCAAAGAAGATGAGAGTTTATACGCTGAAGTTCTGCAAACATAGTTCTTATGTATCTAGCCTTTAGTGGTACTTCTATATTCGCTAATTTTTCCACCGCCTGAACATAAGAAAGCTCATTGCAAACAGCTGAAAGATAGTCCATCCTATCTGTATAAGGCAAGAATTGAAAATAGTGGAGGTTTTCTGCTATCTTTTCCATTCCTCTATGTAATTGACCCAATATTACATCTGTTTGAATTATATGCTCGCCCTCCAAATCAAACAAAAACCACATCGTCCCGTGAGTGCCAGGATGAAGAGGCCCCCAGTTTAATACAAGCTGGCCCCTCTTTGTTATCCTTGATTTTTCGGTTTTTTCTATATCTTTCATGGTAGGTACATAAGTATGCATTATTTCGTAGTCATGAGAAGGAGGTGTCGTATTTCCTTCTAAAAGTTCAGTTAATGAGGGAAGCTTTTGTTCTGGTATACCACCAAGTGGAAAATCTTTTCTAAGTGGGAAATATTTATAATCTTCCCACATAAACATCCTTTTTACATCTTCATGTCCTTCAAACTCCACTCCAAACATATCATAAGCTTCTCGCTCCGCCCATTTTGCCCCAGCAAACATATCCTTTGCAGTAGGTAGCTTATTGTTCTTAAACCAAACCTTTACAGCTAATCGCTCAAAAGTATAAGGATTCATAAGGATATATTGGCCTAAAAACCTATCTTTTTCTTTAGGAAAATCTATAACATGAAAATCTATAAAATATCTAAAATCTTCAACATCCTTCAAATATCTTAATATCTGAGTTATCTCTTGTGTATCTTCAACATTTATACAAACAAAATGAGAATGGACATTAACACTTATCTTTCTAAAGTTGTGCTTTATCCTTTCAAGCGTATCCTTAGAAGCCCAAGGCATTATCAGACCCCGACACTATTCAAAAGCTCTGGGGACAGATCTTTTTTAAACTCTTCAAAAGCTTTCTCGTATCTCGTAACTTTCTTTTCTCTTATCTTTCTTTGCAATTCTAAAAGCCCGAATATAAGGCCTTGCGGTGTAGGAGGACACCCAGGAATATAAACATCAACGGGTATGATTCTATCTACACCTTGCAATGTAGAATAAGTTGGGAAAGGCCCACCAGCAGAAGCACATCCACCCATTGATATACACCATTTTGGTTCTGGCATTTGGTCCCACACAAGCTTTAGCATAGGAGCTACTTTATTCACAACAGTGCCTGCTACTATAAGCACATCCGCTTGTCTTGGAGACGCTCTAAATATCATACCTAGTCTATCTATATCAAATCTTGAAGCTGCAGCATGCATCATTTCTATAGCACAACAGGCCAAACCTATGGTTACAGGCCAAAGGGCATTGCGTCTGCCCCAAGAAAGCAACTCATCCACTGTAGTGGTAATAAAACCGTTGCCATTTATGCTAGAAGCCATAGCTCACCTCTCAAAAACGTTAAATTTGCCACTTCAAAGCACCCTTCTTAAGGGCATATAAAAATCCTATGATAAGCACTCCTAAAAATACAACAGCTTCAACCAATCCATATATACCTATATTCCTAAACACTACAGCCCATGGGAAAAGATAGGCAGCTTCTATATCAAACAATATAAGCAAAAGTCCAAAAAGATAATAGCCTTGCTTTAATATGGGTCTAGCGGAATCATCATAAAGAGGCACTCCACATTCATAGGGGTAGCTGTTGGTTTTGCGCTTTTTAAAATTTAATAGCTCATTTAAAAATGTCATTGCAAACGCTATAATCAGAGCTATTAAAAGCAACAACACCAATCCTATCATGCTATACCTCTTGAATTTATTTTAGGCTACAGAAAACTCTTCTTCTAAAAAGAGCTTCCATGTATTTGGCATTTTTTCCAATTCTTCTTGAGCTATCTTTCTTACAGCTTCTTTATCATAGGTGTTTGAACGTTTTCTTACTTTTACATCACAAACCTGTGGCATGTTTATAGGTTTTCCTATTTGTGATACTATATAACAATATGCTTCTTCTATACCCTCTACTTCTTCTACAACCCTTTTAGCGATAATGTTTGCCACAATGTTGTAAATTTTACCTATATGAGATACTGGATTCTTGCCTGCAGCAGCCTCAAGAGACATAGGTCTATAAGGAGTTATCAAGCCGTTGGCTCTATTTCCCCTTCCTACTTGTCCATCGTCTCCTTGTTCTGAAGAAGTACCAGTAACGGTAATATACACAGATTCATGTTCTATATCATCAGCTGTGTTTACAAAAACGCTAATATTTTTGTTAGTATATTTTCTGGCATTTTCTAGAACTTTATTTGTAATAGCTTCTTTTTGTTCTTTATATTGATTTATATTATTTACATATTTATCCACAAAAGCCGCAGATACAGTAATCCTTATGTTATCCTTTATTCTAACACCCATTACCTTTATATCTTCTCCAACTTCAGGATGTTCTTTTTTTAGCTCTTCTGAGTTTAGGAGCTTTTCAGTATAGAATACGATATTTTCAAGCTCAGAGAAAGGAGCAAAGCCAACTCCAAAAGATGTATCGTTTGCCAAAGGCACTTCGTGTTTTTTCTGAAACCTATCAAAAAGCTCCACTAAATCTTTACTTCCTGGTTTTATACGAGTCTGTAAAACAATATGTTTATTAACATCCAAATTCCTAACATGTTTTTCAAGCCACTTATGAGCAACATCTATTGCAAGCTCATCTATTGGAAACTCTTTATTATCTATATCTCTTAAAGCTCTTCCCACTAAAAATATCTCTATAGGGGATATTACTTCACCACCCCCAAACCTTGCTTGAGCTTTTCCACCCACTAAAAGTGCTTTATCTACATTATGGTGCATTATAGCACCAAGCTCTTTTATATATAGCTTAGACAGTTCAACAGAAAGCCTCTCTGCCAATGAATCACATATGGTATCAGGATGGCCTATGCCTTTTCTTTCAACTATCTCAGCCTCTTGAGAAGAGACTTTTTCAAAAGTCATTTCAGAAACTACTATGAAGTCCATTATAAAGCCACCTTCTTCTTCTTCATAGCTTTTAATAGTCTTTTTCTAGCAGCACGCTCTTTGCGTTTTTTCTTTTGGCTAGGCTTTTCATAAAACTCACGTCTTTTGAGCTCTGTCAAAATACCTTCTCTTTCCACAACCTTCTTAAACCTTTTCATAGCCTTCTCAAAGGACTCTGAATCACCTACTATTACTGTAGCCAAGCTAAAAACCTCCTAAACAAAATTTTGGTTTAAACATTATATTAGCTCATAGAAGATTTGTCAAGCAAATTGTGAAAAACTGGTGAAAGTCTCACATACAAATCTTCTAAGCTCTGAGACAAAACTTTTGTCCCAAATACTACTGGCATAAAGTTTGTATCTCCATTCCAACGGGGTACTATATGCTGATGTATATGGGTTTCTAAACCTGCCCCAGCACTCCTTCCTAAGTTATATCCTATATTAAAACCATCTGGTTTCAATACGTCTGTTAGAGCCTTTATTGATATCCTTGTCATATAAAATATATCTTGTATTGTCTCTTCGTCAAGGTCATCTAAGTTGTTTGTATGTAAGAATGGCACCACCATAAGATGGCCAGAGTTATAGGGATATTTGTTCATTATTACAAAGGTTTTTTTGCTTTTAATCAATACAAGATTATCTACTGATGGCTCTTTTTTAGCAGCTTCACATAAAAAGCATCCGATACTCTTACCAAGATTCTCTACATAAGAACCTCTCCACGGAGCCCAAAGAAGTTTCATTATCTTATCCTCAACATCCTATTGATAGAAGATTGCATCTGATCATCGGTAGGTGGATTTTCAAACCTATCCATCTCCATCGTCTCCGCAAAACAAAGTATAGAAGGGTAGCCCCATAGACCAAAATCCTGCTGTGAATCATTCTTTGTAATATCAAGATAGTAAAAGCCTATTTTATCTCCGTAGAGTTTTATATATTTTGAGATAGCATCGTAAAACTCTTGATTTCTAGGATTATCAGGAGAAGTAACTATAAGTATAGCTGGGGTGTCAGAAGCCATAACCTTCTGATAGATATCTTTATCAGTTACTTCTATCATGTCTTTAAACATATAAAAGACCTCCATTCTAAAATCCAAAAAATAAATCATTTTGCGGGGCTTGTAAAAAGCCCAAGGATATCAACCTATCTTCCATTTTCTTTATAAGCACTTCTGGCATCACGAACAAAGGACAGGCATAATTGCAATTTTTACAGTGCGTGCAATGATTTAAAACTCCTCTCATAAGCTTTTCATAGTCTTTGTTTTTATTCCTATCATCCTCCAAAAAGCCAAATACTCTTGCAAATGCAAAAGGCCCTCCAAAGTCCTTATCTATAGGCAACACAGGACAGACACTATTACAAATAAAACAAGCTATGCAATTTTTAGCGTTTTCTATGCTTTTAAGATTAAAGTTATCGTAGTTTCCTACAACAAAATCCACCTTCATATCTTTATACTTTTTAAACCAATATTCGTGCTCCACCACCAAATCTTTTATAACAAGAGCGTTGTCAATTGGTTCTATAGTTATAGTATCCTCTTTAAACTGATTTAGCCTCGTTTTACAAGCAAGTACATTTTTCCCGTTCACTTTAACGGCACAGGTGCCACATATCCCAGCCCTACACATATGCCTATAACTAAGGGTAGGGTCTATTTCTTTTATTTTGTGTAAAAGCTCCAAAACGGTAATGTTTTTATATATATCTATATCATAAGAATGGAAATTCTCACCTCTTTTTATATTTATCATCATAATACCTTTAGAAGATTCTCAGCATCTTGGATTTTATCCACATTGAAAACTCTTACCCTATTATCTATTTGGGATATGAGTTTAGAAAGTACATTTTTGGGGCCTATCTCTACAAAGGTATCAACTCCTTGCTCTATCATATATTGAACAGATTGATACCATCTTACAGGAGAGTATATTTGCTTATGAAGATTGTCTCTTATCTCATGTGCCATCTTATGAGCTTTAGCATCGTAGTTTGATACTAAAGGTATACTGATATTTTGTATAGGAGTTTGAGCTAATTTCAATCTAAAAGCGTCTGCCGCCGATTTCATCAACGAACAATGAGAAGGTACAGATACCTTCAACATAATTGCCTTACCACCCATAGACTTTACTATCTCTATAGCTTTTTCTACAGCTTCTTTTTCACCGGAGATAACAATCTGTTCCAAGGAATTGTAGTTGGCTGGCTCTACCACACCTATAGTACTTGCTTCCTTACAAGCCTCCTCCACTTTTTCCGGCGAAAGCTTCAATATAGCCGCCATAGCACCTTTACCTTCTGGCACAGCTTCTTGCATATATTTTCCTCTTAAAAAGGTGAGCTTAGCAGCCTCATATAAATCTATACCCTTTACCGATAAAAGAGCAGTGTATTCTCCTAAACTATGACCTGCTACAAAATCAGGGTCTTTAATACCCATCTTTTTTAAGGATACATATATAGCATAGCTGGTGGCTAGAAGAGCTGGTTGAGTATTTATAGTTTTCGATAGCTCTTCTTCAGTACCTCTAAACACTATATCAGTGATGTTTTTCCTAAGAGCCTCTTCTACGCTATGGAATACATCGGAAGCTTCAGAAAACTCTTTATAAAAATCATAACCCATTCCTACATATTGAGAACCTTGACCTGGAAATACATAAGCTAACATGACAATATTATATTAGTTTTAAGGGCTTTTGTCTATAAAATTTATTTATAATTTGATGTATAATATGTTTATGATTAGAGAAGAGGCTGTTGCAGGACTTTTTTATCCAGAAGACAAAGAAACACTTATAAAAGCCATAAACTTAGTATGTGAGAATGAAATCATACAAGATGTAGACGCTAAAGGCATCATAGTACCCCATGCTGGATACATATACTCTGGACATACCGCTTGCAGCGTTTACAAGAAACTAAAACCTAAGAAAAATATCATAATGATGGGGCCAAACCATACTGGCCAAGGGCCTGTTATATCTATAGATAGCGCTGATGTATGGAAAACTCCCCTTGGGGAAGTGAAAATAAACAAGGACTTAAGGGATAAAATAGCTTCTTTCGGTGTAGAGATAGAACACAAAGCTCACACAAAAGAACATGCTTTAGAGGTGCAGCTTCCATTTTTACAAGTGTATTTTAAAGATTTTACAATAGTGCCTATTGTATTGGGCTTTTTAGATTATGAAAATATAGTAAAGTTTGGTAAATTCTTATCTTCTTTTGTGGATGAAGACACTCTTATATTGGTTAGCTCTGATATGTCTCATTATATATCTCAAGAAGAGGCTCAAAAGAAAGATAGTTTTCTTTACGATGCGATAGTAAAACTTGATTCAAAAGAACTCTACAGAAGAGCCATTCAATACAACATAACGATGTGTGGGTTTATACCAGCATCCATCGCCATAGAAGCTTTAAAAGATAAGGTGAAAAAAGTTTATGCGGTAGAATATACAAACTCTGGCATGGTAACAAAAGATTTTGAAAAAGTCGTGGCATATCTTGGTGTTATTTTTGAATGAAAATAGCCACCATCGGCCTTTCTGGAAGTGGTAAATCTTATATCGCATCAATATTACAAGGCCTTGGATTTTATTGGGTAAGGTCTGACGCTATAAGAAAATCTTTGTTTGGAAGCTTTTACGATGAAGATACCACAAGAAAAGTCTATAACGAACTAATAAAGATAGCAAAAGAACACGAAAATGTTGTGCTGGACGGAGCATTTCTCAAACGATGGCAAAGAAAGCTTGTGATAGACAATTTTCCAGACGAATACTTCTTCCTTTGGATAAAAGCTAATGAAAACATCATAAAACAAAGGCTTCAAACGAGAAAAGATATATCAGATGCTGATTTTAACGTTTACCTCATGCAAAAATCCTATTTTGAACTACCCACCGAAATTCCCCAAGATAGATTATTTATTTTAGAGAACAATGATGAAACTACAATAAGTGTTTTAAAGGATTTTATCAGCAATCTAAAAGCTAAAAAACTTAAAAATATTTGAGACAGGAAAATCAAGTTTAATCATCAGGAACAATTGTTAACATTTTTGTTAACATGCTTACAATAAATCTGATAATATTTTCTATAAAATCTAGTTCACATCAGAATCATAGGTATGGCATCTAATTTGCTAAGTAAATGACTAGAAAACTTTGAAGGAGGTAGCTTATGAAGAAAATTGAGGCTATCATCAAGCCTTTTAAGCTTGATGAAGTCAAAGACGCACTGGTGGATATAGGCATTGGTGGTATGACCATCACCGAAGTAAAAGGCTTTGGCCAGCAAAAAGGCAAAACGGAAATCTACAGAGCCACTGAGTATGTTATAGATTTCCTACCCAAGATAAAAATAGAAACGGTAGTTAAAGATTCTGAAGTGGAAAAAGTCGTAGAGACGATACTAAAGTCAGCTCAGACTGGCAAAGTAGGTGATGGAAAGATATTCATCTACAATGTGGAAGAAACAGTAAGGATAAGAACCGGTGAAAGAGGAGAGAGTGCCATATGAAAACTTTTAAAGGAGGTATAGATATGTTCAAAAAAATTGGATTAGGATTTCTGCTTCTTACTGGAAGCGCTTTTGCTGACACAGCACCAAAGCTAAACCACGGTGACACTGCATGGATGCTTGCGGCAAGCTCTCTTGTTATGCTTATGACAATACCCGGCTTAGCATTTTTCTACGGTGGAATGGCAAAGAAAAAAGACCTATTAAACACCATAGCTCTTAGTTTTATGGCTTATGCTATCACTAGTGTCATATGGGTACTCTATGCTTATTCCTTAGCTTTTGGTGCAGATGTCCATGGCGTCATCGGTAATTTGCAATATCTTTTTATGAACGGCGTAACATCAAACTCGCTTCATCCTTCTACTACAGTGCCTGAGTTTATATACTGCGGATTTCAACTCACGTTCGCAGCTATTACAGTAGCTTTAGCAAGCGGTTCTATAATAGAAAGACTGAAATTTAGCGCATGGCTTGTAATAGTACCGCTTTGGATAACATTGATATATGCGCCTATAGCTCACTGGGTATGGGGTAATGGATGGTTATCTCAACTTGGTGCTCTTGATTTTGCAGGTGGTACAGTAGTTCATATAAATGCTGGTGTGGCTGGTCTTGCTGGAGCTCTTGTGCTTGGTAAGAGGAAAAATACACAGCTCATACCAAACAATGTCGCTTACACCATACTTGGCGCTGGCCTTCTTTGGTTTGGATGGTTTGGTTTCAACGCAGGTTCTGAAGTAGCAGCGGATGGTATAGCTTCAAGTGCATGGCTTGTAACAAACACAGCCACCGCTATGGCAGCTATAGCTTGGATGGTGACAGAATGGTTGCTCCATGGAAAACCAACAACGCTGGGTATGGCCTCTGGTGCTGTAGCAGGTTTAGTAGCTATAACACCCGCCTCAGGTTATGTAAATGTCATGGGTTCTATAGTAATAGGTATAATAGCTGGTGTAATACCAGTATTCGCAGTATCTTGGTTAAAACCGAAACTAGGTTACGATGATTCTTTGGATGCTTTTGGAGTACACGCAGTGGCTGGTTTCTTAGGGGCTATTTTAACTGGGGTGTTCGCAGATCCATCTATAAACCCAGCTGGAAAAGGACTCT
The DNA here is from genome assembly GCA_964614295.1 of uncultured Aquificaceae bacterium. GTDB lineage: Bacteria > Aquificota > Aquificia > Aquificales > Aquificaceae > Hydrogenobaculum. Next base: position 31,089 of record CAZTLC010000002.1, read on the forward strand.
TGTATGGAAATCCTCATCAAGTAGTAATACAGTTAATAGCAGCCATGTCCACAATGACATACTCATTTGTAATGAGTCTTATAATCTTCAAAGTGGTTGATATAATAATGGGTATAAGAGTAAAAGAAGAAGACGAAGTAGAGGGTTTAGACTCTGTGGCTCACGGCGAAACAGCCTACAATTAATTTTTAGGAGGTTTATTATATGAAAAGCTTTAAAACTTACAAACACTTCTTCATGGCTTTGGCTATCCTTTCTTTGCCCCTCAGCGTGGGGGGAGCTTACGCTTTCCAAATGGACGAAGGAGCTTTCGGCAAACTAAACATAGATGGTGC
>CAZTLC010000003.1:0-2864 GCA_964614295.1 uncultured Aquificaceae bacterium
GCATTTGCTGGGGAATCCCAAGCAAACAGAAGATACCTCTACTTTGCAAGAGAGGCAGATATCCAAGGATATCCAGATGTTGCCAACAACTTCAGAGAAACTGCCGAAGGAGAAACAGGGCACGCTTTTGGACACCTTGACTATCTTAGAAAGTACAACGGTGTAGATCCAGCTACCGACAAACCTATATCCACATTGGAAGAGATGCTTGAGTCTGCAGTGGCAGGAGAAGTTTACGAATACAGTGAAATGTATCCTGGTTTTGCTAAAACTGCAAGAGAAGAAGGCTTTGACGATATAGCAGCTTGGTTTGAAACATTAGCAAAAGCTGAAAAATCTCACGCTGGTAGATTCCAAAAAGTATTAGAAAGCGTAAAAGGTTAATCAAAAATTTGGGGGCTTTCAAGCCCCCTATAAAAAATAAGAGTAAGGAGTATATATGCCAGAATTATCTATAGGTGGATTAAAAGATTTTAATTTTGATTTAGATGACCCTAAGTTTTACGATGAGGAAGCCCTTTACCAAGAAGCAAAGAGAGTTTATACCAAATGTAAAGATTGTAGAATGTGTGTAAACTTTTGCCCGTCTTTCCCAGCGCTCTTTGATGCAGTGGATAGAAAAAATGACAGCGTGGAAGCGCTAACCAAGGAAGAGATTGAAAAACCTTTAGAACTTTGTTTTCACTGTAAACAGTGTTATTTTAAATGTCCTTATACACCGCCTCATGAATGGAAACTAGATTTTCCACATCTTTCTTTGAGATACAAAGCTATCAAATTCAAAAAACAAGGTGCAAAAATCACCGATAAATTAATGCTTGATACAGATTTGATAGGAAAGTTATCTGTGCCTTTCTCAAAAATTGCAAACAAAACAATGAATATAAAACCAGTAAGACTTATAATGGAGAAAACTGCAGGTATAGATACGAGAGCAAAGCTTCCTCCTATAAATGAAAAATCTTTTGCAAGCTTTTTAAAAGATAATCTAATACCTATCAAAAATCCTACTAGAAAAGCAGTTTTATTTTATACATGTTTGCTTAATTACAACTTCCTAGACAAAGGGAAAGCATTGCTCCATGTGCTCTATAAAAATAATATACACATAGAGGTACCAGAGCAAAATTGCTGTGGTATACCGTTTTTTGACATAGGAGATTTGGATAGTTCTATCAAAAAAGCCAAATACAATGTAGATAGTTTGATAGATTACGTTAGAAATGGATACGACATAATAGTACCAGTACCAACCTGTGCTTTACAGATAAAACACGAGTATCCTCTGCTTTTAAGAACAAAAGAATCAAAAGAAGTATCTGAAAAGGTTTATGAGATAGGGGATTATCTATTTTCTTTAAACCAGCAAAACCTTTTAAACAAAGATTTCAAAAATCCTATGGGTAAAATAGATTACCACATAGCATGCCACTTAAAATCCTTAGGAGTGGGGTATAAATCCGCAGCGCTCATGAGAATGATACCAAATACAAAGGTGAGGATTGTAGAAATATGTTCTGGACATGATGGTACCTTTGGTGTTAAAAAAGATACCTTTGATATGGCAGTAGGTGTAGGAAAACCTCTTTTTGACAATATTTTAAATCAAAATGCAGATTTGGTGGTATCAGATTGTCCTTTAGCAGGAAACTTTATAGAACTCAATACAGCAAGAGCTGTTAAAAGCCCCATAGAAGTATTATCAATGGCGTATGGAGATTGACTATGAAAAAAGTAGTATTTGAAGATATACTAAATCTATACGAGTATGAAAAAGTAAGACAAGATAAGGTAAAAGAGCTTCTAGGTATAAAGAAAAGAAGAAGTTTATTTGTAGGAGACATATTTCATATATTTTTTGAAAATACCTTTAGCGTATGGTTTCAAATACAAGAGATGATAAGAGCTGAGAGGATGGTAAAGGAAGAGGATATAAATTTTGAAATAGAAGTTTATAATGATTTAATACCAGAGCAAAATCAACTCAGCGCTACGTTTTTTATAGAGATACCAGATGATGAAGAAAGAAAGCGCATGTTAAAAGAGCTTGTAGGCATTCACGACGGAATTTTCATATCCTTTGGAAATCAAAAGATAAAAGCAAAAGCCAATGAGCAAAGCGATATGGATTATAAATTTGGCAAAGCTGCCACTATACACTTTATCAAGTTTGACTTTGACAACGCCCAAAAAGAACTTTTTAAAAACGAAAAAGCCTTTATAGAAATAAGCCACAAGGATATCAACATAAAACAAGATATACCTCAAGAAGTAAAAGAAGAACTGATTAAAGATTTATATAGTATATGATATTTATCATTGTTTTTTAGATTTTAAAATGTACTTTTTTTTATATGAAAAGTATTAGTTTATACATACTAACTTTAGTGTTGGGTTTATCTCTTTCTTTGTCTGGCTTTGGAGAGCCTCTAAATGTTATTTTGGATTTTCATAATCCTAAAAGCCTGAAAATGGTAAATAACATACTAACTCATACTTCAAAGAATAAAGAAGCGCATGTGGTAGTGGAAGTATGGGGACCTACTATAAAGTATTTACTAAAAAATACCAAAGAAGAAAAAGCTTTTGAAAATTTTGTAAAAGAAAGCAATGGACGTATAAGATTTCATGTATGCAAAAATACCATGAAAAAGTTTCATATAACAAAAGGTATGATGGGAAATTTTGCAAAACCTGTAAAAGGTGCTCTTATAGATATGAACAAGCTTGAAAAAGAAGGTTACATGTATATAAAGCCTTAATCAAGCTAATTCCCTAAGTTGTCTCTTCAAAAGCCCTATCTTTTCTTCTAGGGCTTTTATAGTAAAATCTATCTCTTTGCTCTTACCAGTTATTTTGTTTAG
>CAZTLC010000003.1:2964-27358 GCA_964614295.1 uncultured Aquificaceae bacterium
CTAGGGCTTTTATAGTAAAATCTATCTCTTTGCTCTTACCAGTTATTTTGTTTAGAATTTTATCTCTCTCTCTTTTTAAATCTATAATCTTCATTTGAGTATCTTCTATCTCTTCTAATATATTTATTCTTCTTGTTGATTTCTCTTCTATTATCTTTCTTATTTTCTCTTGGGTGATGTTTTGATTTATCTCATCTACTAAATTGGGAACTTTTAAAGTTTTTGTAAAATGTTTAATAAAGTTATAAAGCTTTTGCATCTCTAAAAGACTATCAAAAATATCATCAATATACTTAAGTTCTTCTTGAGACATATGTTCGGCGTCAAGAAATTGTTCTTTAATAGAGTTTATCATCATAGTACTAGAAGCCCTAAGATAGGAACCGTAAAGATTTTGTTTTATATTTATCAATACCTTTTTCAACTCTAAAATTGGAATATCATCGTCTAGTTTTAATATATTATCAAAGATATCTATGCTTTTTAATTGCTCAGCTGCCTTTTGGTTGAACAATGAGGTAGATTCCTTGAGAACTTCTATTAAATCAACTAAGGTTATATTTGATTTTTGTTTTATTAGTTTTATTAATAAAATATCAATATCAAAATCAGTCATAAACACCCTCTCCTTTAGCATCTTCTAAAAGCTTCAAAAACTCCTCTTCGTTTATAGTTTTAATCCCAAGCATGGTTGCTTTTCTTAGCTTAGTGGCTCCAGGGTCTTGCCCTATCACAAGATATGTAGTGTGATGAGTAACGCTATCAGAAGTGCTAGCCCCTAAAGATTCTACCATCTGTTTTGCCGTTTCTCTGGTACAGCAAGAAAGTGTACCCGTAAAAACAAACTGAACGCCTGCAAGCTTATCAGATTTTGCCTCGCTAAGCTCTTTCAACAACACATCAGCGTCTTCTAACCTTTTTACTATGCTTATATTTTGTTCTAAGCTGAAAAACTCTTTTATACTTCTTGCCACTACATCCCCTATATCTTCTATGTTTCTTAAATCTTCTTCTTGGGCTTTTATTATATTCCATATATCCTTGTAGTAAGAAGCTAGTTTCTTGGCGGTGGTAAGCCCTACATATCTTATACCAAGACCATAAAGCACCCTAGCAAGCCCTCTTCTTTTGGAAGCCTCAATAGCATCTATAAGATTTTGAGCAGATTTCTTAGCAAACCTTGGAAGCCTCACAAGGTCAGAAAATTTGAGATAGTAAATGTCAGCTATGTTCTTAACCAGTTTTGCATCGTATAAAAGCTGAGCCACAGCCTCTCCAAGACCTTTTATATCCATTGCATCTTTTGAGGCAAAATGTCTTATCCTTAAGACCACTTGAGCAGGACATGATATGTTTACACAGCGCCAAGCCACTTCACCAGGGGTTTTCACAAGCTTAGAGCCACAAGAAGGACAATACTGTGGGAAAACTATAGGCTTTGCATCCTTTGGTCTTGCCTCCTTAACGACACTTACAACATAAGGTATCACCTCTCCAGCCCTTTCTATGATAACAGTATCTTTTACATGGATATCCTTTTCCTTTATAAAATCTTCATTAAACAAAGAAACACTTGATATGGTAACACCCCCAAGAGATATTGGCTCTAATTTTGCCACTGGCGTGATATTGCCCACTCTTCCTACACTAAACACGACATCTAATATTACAGTGGTAGCCTGTTTAGCTTTAAACTTAAAAGCGGTAGCCCATCTTGGGGCATGTGATGTAAAACCAAGCTCATCGTAAAGGGATATATCGTTTACCTTTATCACCATCCCATCTATTTCATAAGATAATGTATCTCTTCTTCCTTCAAAATATCTGCAATATTCAATAACCTCTTCTATATTTTTACAAAGCTTCATATCTAAAAAAGGCGTTTTAAACCCAAGCTCATGCAACATCTTTATAGCTTCGTAATGGGTTTTTGGCATAGCAATATTTGGCTCCACATAGGTGATTTGATATACCAAAGCAGTCAAAGGTCTTTTTGCCACCTCTTGAGGGTCTTGAAGTCTTATAGAACCTGCCGCTAAATTTCTAGGATTTGCATAAGGAGGCATATTCTCAGACATTCTTTCTTCATTTATCCTTTTAAAATCCTCTTTGTTTATTATCACCTCTCCTCTTATTTCTAAAAGCCTAATACCTTGTTTTGAAAAATGAGCCCTAAGAGGTATAGTCTTTATAGTTTTTAGGTTTTTAGTAATCTCTTCACCTATTTCACCATCTCCTCTGGTAGCTCCCCTCACAAAGATATCATTTTCGTAAAGTAAAGATATACCAGCCCCGTCATATTTTGGTTCTACGCAGTATTCTATGTGCTCTTTTCCGCTTAACTCCTTTAGTCTTCTATCAAAATCCCTCAAATCTTCCTCATTGTAAGTGTTGTCCAAAGAGAGCATCGGGGCTAAGTGCCTTACCTGGGGGAATGTGCTTGATATATCAGAGGATATTCTTTGAGTAGGAGAATCTTTGGTTATCAAATCTGGATAAGTCTCTTCTATGCTTTTAAGAAACTTATAAATAGCATCGTACTCAGCATCAGATATAACAGGTTGATTTAGTACATAATATCTATAATCGTGATAATTTATAAGTTCTCTAAGGGTTTCTACTAGCTTAATGGCCTCTTCCTTTGAAAGCTTTGGTGGATGTTTATCTGGAAAGAGACTGTAAGTTTTTAATATTTCCTTTGTCTTGTCTATAAAAAGCTTGTCATTCATAGGTGTTGTTTATAGGCTTTTAGCGTATTTAAAAGAAGAGTTGCTACCGTCATAGGACCAACACCACCAGGCACCGGTGTTATAAAAGATGCTTTAGCGGATACACTCTCAAAATCCACATCTCCCACTATTTTGCCATTTACCTTTGAAATACCCACATCTATCACCACAGCACCCTCCTTTACCATATAATCTTTTATAAGAAAAGGCACTCCCGTAGCTGATATAAGTATATCGGCACTTTTTGTATATTCTAAAATATCTTTTGTATATTTGTGGCAAACACTAACAGTGGCATCGTAAGAGAGCATAAGCATGGAAAGGGGTTTTCCTACTATAAAACCTGCCCCCACTATACATACATTTTTACCTTTTAAGTCAATACGATACTCTTCCAGCAAAAGCTTAATACCAAGGGGCGTACAGGGTATAAAAGCCTTATCCAAATCCCCAGAGAAAAGCTTGCCCATATTGTTAGGATGAAAACCATCCACGTCCTTTGATGGGTCTATGGCATCTATAACCTTATGCATTGATATGTGGGGTGGCAACGGCAGTTGCACTAAAATACCATCCACATCCTCTTGCTCATTTAAACGTCTGATGTGGTCTAGCAATACACTCTCTTCCACATCTTTTTCAAACATATCAAGCTGAGAGCTAAAACCCACTTCGGCGCAAGCTTGAACCTTATTTTTCACATAAACAAGGCTCGCTTGGTCATCTCCTACAAGCACCACTACAAGTTTTGGTTTTCTTTCAAAATGCTTTATCTCTTCTTTGATGTTTTGCTTTATCTTCTTTGCTAAAGCCTTTCCATCTAGTATATTCATACGCTTTTAATACCCTCTATGTTTATATTTAAGTCTATGGTATCGTTTTTTATTTCTAAAAGCCTATAATACCCTTCTTTTGATTTATCTTTAAAATATATACTAATCTCTTTTTTGCCATCTGGTTTTAAAATATCCATTTTATAGAGATTCCCGTCTTTTATATATACCATCTTCTTATAAATACTATTTTCACCCTCATAAATAGTATATCCATCTTTACAAGTTATCTTGTCATCCTTATCTATAACATCACCGTATATAACTTTTGATAAGTCTATAGGTATATTTATACAGCCAGCACCAAAACATAAGGTATTTTTAAAGTTTAGATTGCCTAAAAACGTTTCTAGCGTATAATTGTCTTGGGCTTTTACCAAAGAAACAGGATATTTTAAGATACCGTAAGAAACATAAGCCTTGGCAGTAAAATTCTTAGGTATAGAGATACTCTCTTGGCGATAGGGCTTACATTTTGTAACAGGGGCACAAGAATATATCAAAAGCCCAATAAAGAATAAAAAAAATAGTTTTTTCATAAACCTCTTAGTTCTATAGAAGAAGCGTGAGCATGAAGGCCTTCAGATTTTGCAAGATTGTACGCATGATGCTTTACCTTGTCAAAACCTTTTCTAGATACAAAGAGTATGGAGGAGCGTTTTATGAAATCATAAACTCCCAATGCGGAAGAAAATCTTGCGCTTCTTCCAGTGGGTAACGTATGGTTTGGCCCAAGACAATAATCTCCCAACGCCTCTACGGTGTATTCTCCTAAGAATATAGCACCTGCATTTTTTATAAACCCTAAAAGCTCAAAAGGATTTTCTGTATTTATTTCAAGGTGTTCTGGAGCTATTAAGTTTGACAGCTCACAAGCTTTTTCTAAATCCTTCACTATAAAAATTGCCCCGTAATTTTCTACGGATTTTGAGGCTATGTCTTTTCTCTCCAAACGAGACAAAAAGTTCTCTATCTCTTTTGCCACAGAGTAAGCTAAATGTTCACAATTAGTTACCAATATAGCGCTAGCAAGTTCATCGTGCTCGGCTTGGGATAGCATATCCATTGCCACAAAGCTAGGATCTGCATTGGCATCTGCTATTATAAGCACCTCAGAAGGCCCAGCTATCATATCTATTCCCACTACTCCGTATACCAATCTTTTGGCAGTAGCCACATATATATTGCCAGGTCCCACTATCTTTTCTACTGGAGGTATAGTCTCTGTACCGTAGGCCAACGCTGCTATACTTTGAGCCCCACCTACTCTAAAAACTCTATCTATACCACAAATATAAGAAGCTGCTAAAACCTCTTTAGTGGGCTTAGGACATACCATATAAATCTTAGGTACACCGGCCACTTTAGCAGGCACTGCGTTCATAATCACAGATGAAGGGTAAGAAGCTTTTCCTCCAGGCACATAAAGTCCAGCGCTATCCACTGGTAATACCTTTTGACCCAATATCATACCCTCTTCTTCTACGATAAAAGATTTTTCTTTTTGGTTCTCATGAAATCTATAAACCCTTTCATAAGCCACTTCTAAAGCTTTTTTAGTTTTTTCATCTATAGTATCGTAAGCTTCTTTAAGAACTTCTTTTGGTATCTCTATCCCATCTTTTTTCAGGTCTATATTATCAAACTCTAAAGCGTATCTATACAACGCTTCATCTTTAAACTTTATAACATTATCAATAATCTCTCTTACCTTATCAAGATAATCTTGTTCAAAAATCTTAGTTCTATTTAAGATTTTCTCAAGGGTTTTTGAGCTTTTAAAATCTTTGCGTGTCAAATCTTCAATTGCTATCATAACATATATTCTATCAAATTTTTTCTAAAAGCATGAAAAATAAATTATAATATTTACCATGTACTATATTTTGCTATCTATACCAGCCATAGTATATATGTTTGTTAGCTTCTACAATTATAAGAGCCCCGAACTTCTAGGACTACCATTTTTCTACTGGTTTCAAATACTTATGCTTGTTATAACATCTATTTTTTACGCTTTGGCAGTATTTTTGGGTAAAGACGATGGTTAGTATAGCTGTTTTCGTGGTGCTTTTTGTAGTATTTTCTTATCTTGGTTTGAAAGGTAAAAATTTTAGGGCTGGAAATTTAGACCTATTGCACGAATGGGCTTTGGGAGGCCAAAGGTTTGGAGCATGGTTGCTTTGGTTTTTGATAGGAGCTGATCTTTTTACAGCCTATACATTTATAGCTGTTCCATCTGGACTTTTTGCCAAAGGGTCTATATTCTTCTTTGCGGTGCCTTACGTAGCGATGGGCTTTGGAGTGGCTTTAGCGGTGATGCCAAAGTTTTTCGCAGTTTCAAAAGAAAAATGTCATATAACAGCGGTAGATTTTGTAAAGGATAGGTACAATTCAAAAGCCTTAGCAATAATCGTAGCTCTTGTAGGCATATTGGCAGAGCTTCCTTATATAGCCCTTCAAATAGTTGGTATGAAGGTGGTATTGGCTACCCTTTTAATGCAATTCAAAGGTATAAACCAAAATCTTTTAAACGAGATTTCTCTTAGTGTTGCATTTTTGATACTTTCATGGTTTACTTACAAATCTGGTTTAAGAGGTGCAACGCTGACAGCTGTGTTAAAAGATTTTCTGATACTTGGCACTGTACTAGTTTTAACAATTTATATACCTATTCATTATAATGGGTTTCATCAGGCTTTTGAGATAAAAAAAGATTACGCCACCCTAAATCCTAAACTTATAAGTGCATATATAAGCTTGTCGGCGATGAGTGCGTTGGCGCTATTTTTATATCCTCATGCTATTACAGGATGTCTTAGTTCCAGTGATGTGAAAGTATTAAAAAAATCTATAGCATTTCTACCAGTATACGGTATAGGTCTTGCTGTATTGGCTCTTTTCGGGGTTTTGATATATGAAGTAAAACCTGCTATGGAGATGCTCAATCATATACCAGCTGCTGCAAGAGGGTCTTTTGTGGTACCAATACTTATCACATCCACAATGCCCCAATGGTTTAGCGGTATTGCCCTTCTTGGTATATTTATAGGTGGTCTAGTACCAGCCTCTATAATGGCAATAGCAAGTTCAAACCTTATGGTAAATATTCTGAGGGAGTTAAATGTTGCAAATCCATCAAATGAAACAAAGTTGGCAAAGTGGTTTTCCTTCTTGTTTAAACTTATACCTCTTGTCTTTGTGTTTTTGGTACCCCCTACCTTTGCAATAGCCCTCCAGCTAATAGGTGGTATCATCATACTTCAAACGCTCCCATCAATATTTATCGGGCTTTTTATAAAGCATCTAAACAAAGAGAGTCTACTAATAGGTCTTGCGGTTGGGATATTCACAGGAATATACGAACTTGAGGTGGTAAATCACTTTGGGCTTATAAAAAGCGTTTTGATGCCATCACCTATAGGGCCTATTTTTATAGGGGTGGTAGCCCTTGGAGTAAATCTTCTTATAGTGATGCTTGGTTCTTTGTATCAATACATTTTCCGCAAAAGTGCTCAATAGGGCAAATACTACAATTTGGTTTTGTGGGTTTACATATACGCTGACCCAGTGATACTAAATATCTATTAATCTCAATCCAATATTTTTTTGGCAAAACCCTTCTAAGGGCTTCCTCAGTTTGTTCTGGGGTTTTGGTTTTTATAAGGCACCATCTATTTACGATACGATGTACATGTGTATCTACACATATAGCTGGTATATTAAAACCCTCCGCCATGACCAAGTTTGCCACCTTAAGACCAACTCCTGGAAGACTAAGAAGCTCTTCTAACGTATCTGGTATGTTGGTGTTGTATTTTTCTATTAAAATCTTTGCAAGAGTCTTTAAATTCTTTACCTTCGTATTGTAAAAGCCAACACCGTATATAAGGTCTTTTAATCTTTTCTCTTCTATATCATAAAGGTCTTTTATAGATTTTATTTCAGAAAAAAGTCTCTCACATACCTTTGATGTGGTTTCATCCTTTGTTCTGGTAGAAAGAATAGCACAAACCAGCACCCTGAAAGGGTCTTTTGTAGTTTGAGCCACAAGGGTTACTACAGGAGCATGGTTTTCTTCATAATCTTTTTTTAAAAGTCTAAATACCTTTGGGATATCTTCTTTTCTCACCTGTATATGAGTTCTATATACTTTTTTGTATCAGATATTTCAGGTATTGGTGGTGGATTTTCCATACCGTATCCTATCAAATAATACCAATCATCAAATATATTGTAATCTGGGTTTTCTATAAAAAATCTCATTTTCTTTGCCAAATCCTCTGGGTTGCCACACTCTAGTGTATAGTTTTTAAGCTTTTCATTCTCTTGTTCAATACTATTTATATTAAAAGCCCTAAACTTATCTCTCCCATACATGATACTTTCTTCAGATAAAGAATATCTATTTATATGTCTTAATTTCTGGCTTATGTCCTCATCTAAAAGTTTTCTTCCAAAAAGAAGCTCCTCGTTAAATTTTTCAAAGGTATCAAAATGCCTTGGCTTAGTCCACATTTGCATAACACCTCTTTGAGAGGTTTCGCCAAAAGCAGTGGTAGGGCCAGCAGCCCAGATGTGAGGGTTTATATGTAGGTGTATCTCATCGCAAATACTATCAAGCTGAGCATGGATATATATACCCATAGCCTTCACGTGAGATTTTATAAATTTATCTTTAAACAAAGATAGCATAAAATACTTGTAGTTTGGGTTTATGTCTGGGTTTCCATAAAGCCTTACTTCAAACTTACCCTCTAAGTCTCTAAGATAGTCAACGGCCTTTAGTATAATGTGATGTCCTTTTGTCACTTGCCAATTTGACAGGAAGGCAAATATGGTCTTTTCTCTTGGTTTTGAATATTTTGCTCTGGTTTTTTCTATAATCTCTTTCGTCTTTTTCTCGTCCCTTTGGTTAGTGGCAAAACCTTGTTCTGGAAGTACCAAACTTATTATATTATCTGGCTTGACACCAAAATCCAAAACGGCGAAAGCCCCGTAAATACCATTTGATATATTTAGGTCTACAACATCTTCCATAAGATACTTCCCATAATCAAGCCTTCTTTTCATCTCTATACTTACTACCTTCTTTTGAGATGCTGTAAGATTAAGACCCATCATAATATTGTACTCTTCTACAAACCTATCAGGAGTAAACTCATCTTGAGCTATGCATTGAAATCTATCTTGCTCGTATTTGTATGTTGAAAACATATGCCAAGATGGTTCTAAAAGATACATAGAATGCATGGTATTTAACACTTTATATCCAAGTTGCTTGGTCTTTTCTATTATAGAAAGTGGCATTATAGATTGGAAATGTATAAAATCCCAATCTGGTTTCGTAGATAAAAACTTAAACCAAATTTGAGTGGTGGGTTCTTCATAAACTTCTGTCATAGGAGAGTAGCCATGTTGGTATAAAAACCATTCTCTTCTAGTAAAAATATTGTAAGGTATACCATCGTATTGGGCGTTCAAAAGCTCAAACTCATTTTGTTTTCCAAGCATAAAAGGTGGCAATATGGTAAAAACCTCTACATGATGACCTAAAGTTTTTAGGTTTTTAGCAAGAATATAAATATGCTTATCTTCACCGCTTTGGGGTTCAGCAGGCGGAGCCCATCCTACCAATAAAATCCTCATAGATTCTCCTTTCAATATTTGAAGGTGCCGTTTAAAACCTTCTGATAGAAGCTTGGTGGTAAGAACGCATTTTTGTGAATTTCGTCTGAGTAAAACCTCGTTTCTACATCAACCTCTCTTGATATCTCCCTAGGATTGTAAACCTTAGAACCTACAGAAAAACTCCACCAATAACCGGCATAGACAGGTATGACAGTGGTATAAAGGTCAACTATGGGAAAGCTCTTTTTTAGTGCTTTTTGGAAACGAACCACTATGTCAAGATGATAATGAAGAGACTCCGACTGCCCTACATATATACCATCGTCTTTCAAAGCTTCAAACACGTATTTGAAAAACTCCTCTGTGGTAAGCACATGAGCAAAGCCAACAGGATCGGTAGAATCTACTATAATTATATCAAACTCATTTTTATAATCTTGGATGTACTTAAAACCATCTTCATTTAGTATAATAGCTCTCGGATCGTCCATAGAACAAGCTACTGTCGGGAAAAACTTTTTGGATACCTCTACCACTTCTTTATCTATATCCACCAATACAGCTTTTTTCACAGATTTATGCTTTAGTACTTCCCTTAAGATACCACCATCTCCTCCACCTATTATCAACACATTTTCTGGATTTTTATGAGCAAACATCGCTGGATGAGTAAGCATCTCGTGGTAGAAAAATTCATTCTTCTCTGTAAACTGAACTACGCCATCCAGTATCAACATCTTGCCAAAATAATGAGATTCCACTACCTGTATCTCTTGATATTTTGATTTTCCCTCATATAGGATTTTACTGATACCATAGCAATGTCTTATAGGTGCATAAGGGTCTCTCTCCATAAAATATACATCTTTCATAGTTCTTCTCCTCTATAAAAGGTTTTATTCAAATTATAGCACGTTTTTTATGCGATGCAACGCCTCTTTTAGCAAATTTACATCCTTTGCGAAAGAAAACCTTACAAAGTTTTCCGTTCTATTAGTACCAAAATCTATGCCCGGGGTGATGGCTACCTTTGTCTTTTCAAAGATAAAATCACAAAAATCTTTTGAGCTCATCCCGTATCTTGATACATCCGCCCAAACATAAAAAGCACCCTCTGGTTTTACAGGTATATCAAAGATGTTTTGAAGCTCTTCATAAAAGATATCTCTCCTTTTCTTGAAAGTATCTCTCACAAGATTAAGATACTGATAATCAAAAGCCTCCAAAGCAGCGTATTGAGATAACGTAGGAGCACTTATAAACATATTCTGAGAAAGCCTTTCTACATCCTCTACGTATTTTTGCGGTACTACTATCCAGCCTATCCTAAATCCAGGCATACAAAAAAACTTAGAAAAACTGTTTATTACAAACACGTCATCGTCAAAAGAAAGAGCAGTTTTTACGCTTTTATCATAAAAAAGGCCATGATATATCTCATCACATACAAACACCTTGCGGTTAGTTTTGCAAAAATCTACTATATCCTTTAGATTGTCTTCATCGTAAACAATTCCAGTGGGATTTGAAACAGAAGATATCAAAAGAAGGTCAAAATCTATATATCTTAGATGTTCTTTTGTCACTTGGAAACCACTATCCTTAAAAACAGGTATCTTTACTATGTTTTTATCAAAAGCATAGGCTATATTTTCATAACAAGGATATCCTGGGTCTTGAAGTGCTATATTTTTTCCTTCTAAAAGCCCAAAAATCAAAGAAAATCCGCCAGAAGACCCAGTGGTCACTATAATCCTCTCAGGGGATACCTCAGCATTGTAAAAATGTTTATAGTGATTTGATATAGCCTCTCTTAAAGCTTTTATGCCTTTTGCTTCGGTGTAGCCAAAATATCCATTTTTTAAAGATAGCTCTAAGGCTTCTAACACTTTAGAAGATGGTGCTAAATCTGGTTCTCCAATCTCAAGATGTATAGCATCAGGGAAAGAGGAAGCCTTTTTAAGAATATCCATTACGATGAAGGGTTTTATCTTTTTAAACATCAAGGTATTCTTTTATCTTTCTTGTGATAGATTCTATATCTTTCTCTTTGAAGATACCAGAACCTATTACGAATATATCTACATAATCTTTCACAAGATAAAGATTTTGCAATTTTAATCCGCCGTCCATCTCTATAAGACAATTTAAACCTTTTTCTAAAATCCTTTGTTTTAGGCTTTTAGCACGAATAACAGAGCGCTCTATAAAGCTTTGACCTCCAAAGCCAGGATTTACAGACATAAGAAGCACATAATCTACATAGTAAAGTATTTCATCAATAGCCTTTAAAGAAGTACCCGGGTTTATAGCAACACCAGCTTTAGCGCCCAAGCATTTTATAAGTTCCACTGTCCTATGAATATGAGGTACATTCTCTATATGCACAGATACCATAGAAGCCCCAGCTTCCACAAAATCCTTTATATAGTTATCTGGATTGTTTATCATAAGATGTGTATCAAAAACAACGTCTGGAATCTTTTCCTTTAAACACTCCAAAACATAAGGTCCTACCGTTATGTTTGGTACAAAAGCCCCGTCCATTACATCAAAATGTATGATATCAGCCCCGCCTTTAAGAGTGGCTTCTATATCTTTCCCCAAGTTCCAAAAATCAGCAGAAAGTATTGAAGGAGCAAGATATCTCATTTTTCTGTGATAGTTTCATCCACCTTCATACCAAAATGTCTTCCAGCTTGCTCTATATATCCTAACACCTTATCGCCTTTTTTCAAATCCACCACAGATATAAGTTCCCCGTCTTTTTTTACAAGTCTTATCGTCTCCGCATTTTGAAGTACTAAAGAAATCTTCTTTCCATCTGAGATAGCTTCTACCAAAAGCATAGGTCTTCTTTCTATCTTAGCCCTACCCACATAAACAACTCTTCCATTACCATCTTTATCGTAAGCCATAACGGGTTTTCCAGCCTCTGCTTCACAAAGGTATATAGTTTTATTGTTTGGTGTTTTTATATACATATGAACAGCCCCTGCATTTACCCTAAAAGGCCTTGAAGCTACGTAGGGGTTTTCCTCAGTTTCAGCTGCCACCAAAAGCATGCCACCAGAAGAGTTGCCCACCAACATGCCCTCCCCTCTTTTTAATATAGAGGTTGTGTCCACGCACACTCTATCCCCCATCCCTACAGGTAAAACCCTTAAAACCTCGGCTTCTACAAGCTCTAACTTCTCTTTTGGCTCTACTATGTTTGATATCTTCTTTATAAGGTTTAAGTCTGGATCTTTTAAAACTACACCCTTTACACCCTTTTCTAATATATTTAATGCTGTTTTGGCCTCTTCTTCGGACTTTACTATCACATACACATCTTCTTTTTGAGCTATGATGTTTTCCAAAGGGATTATAGTCCAGTCAGTGGTCTCTACCAGAACCTTCTTGATAGAGTTGGCTGCCTTTATCTCGTCTTCTTTGTTTAAAATCTTTATATATTCTATATCTTTTCCTAGTATCCAAGTCTCTATCTTACCGAGCTTGTTTATATCCTTGGCTTCTTCTTCGCTTTCTACCAATATGGCCTTAACACCAGACTCTAAAGAAGTAGTAATAGCGTTCTTTTCTTTAGACCAAACTAAAAACTCTTTCTCTTTCATAAAGCTATTTTAACATATTAAAGATTGTTATATAAGTTCTTGTTTATCTCTATCTTAGCATGGTCTCTCAAGTCTTTTATAAGGTAGTTCATCAAAACGTTTGCTTTAAGAGTTACAAGTTGGGAAAATGCTTCTTGAGGATTTGATTGTTTAGTTTGAGTCCTTGAATCTATTTCTAATATCACATAAGCAGTGCCATTTGAAGAAATATAAGGACCAAAGAATGCTGGCGTTTTAGCTGTTATCATAGGTACTACATCAGAGGAGCTTAAATCAACCATAGTAGACATCCTAGACAAAGACAAGTTGTTAAAAGCTATAGGTTTTATATTTACAGGTTTTTTAGCTTTTAAATCATCGTAAACTTGCTTAGCAAAACCTTTCAAAGCCATTATCTTCTTTTCTATTATAATATCTTGAATCACCTGGTTTTTTACCTGAGAAAGTGGCAGGATAGAAGAATTTTTTGAATTTTGATATGTAAATATGTATATATTATTACCTACGTTTCCCACTAAAACAGGATTTTGAGGATTCAAAGATTTTACCACAGCACCAAAAGTTTTTGACATAGTCTTTTCGTCAAAAGCTTTAAAACCAGGTGGTATCTTCCCAGATTTAAGAGCCATATATATATCTCTCGCCTGATTTTTATCTGTAGTTTCCCAATATATTATGGAGGACGGGTTTATAGCTTTGAACTCTTCCTTGTGAGAGTTGTAATAGTTCTCTATGTCCTGTTCGGTAGGTTTATAGCTTATATTGACAGAATTCGGGTCTACTATATATGCTTTTCCTGAAAGCAAAGTGTTATTTATAATATTGGCTTCATTTAGTTCAATATCACTAACATAAGAGGCATTTGTAATAAAGAGTGCGTACTTTTGTATAGTTAGTTGCTTTTTTACATAAGATTCATAAGCTTGGGGAGTATAACCAGCTTCTGCTAGCACAGCCTTATACCTTTTAAAATTAAACTTACCATTCACTTGAAAAGATGGGTCTTTTGATATCATATCAGCTACTTCTTTATCGGATACCACAAAACCTTCTTTCTTAGCTTGCTCATAGAGAAGTTCATCATCTATTAAAGAGTTTAAAATCTCTTGTTTTAGAATAGGAGTCATCTGTTGGTTAGTCTTCATCGCCAGCCTTCTGAAATCTACCATACTTATACAGTGCCCATCTACCGTAGCTACACAATCACCGGACTTGTGAAACAAAGATGTTATATTTCCAGCAGCAAAATTCCAAAGGAAAAATGCTGCAGTTACTATCCCTGATAAAATAGCAAAGGTTTCTTTGTGCTTTCTTATAAACTCAAACATACTAACATTATACCATTTTATTTAGATTTAGAGCTTTTTACTGGAGTCTTTATCTTATCTTTTAAAAGTACTTTCCTTATAAGATATGTTTGCAAAAAGCTAAGAATGTTGTTTATAGTCCAATATATCACCAAAGCAGCAGGAAAAGATGCAAACAAGAACACAAAAAACAAAGAGCTAATATACATGACAGAATTTTGTTTCGGATCTGGGTTTGGAGTGAGCCTCAAAGACATTATCATGGTAATACCCATCAAAATAGGTAAGATGTAGTATGGGTCTTTTTGAGTAAGGTCGTGTATCCACAAAAAGTGAGCAAGCTTTAAATCAGCAGTTATCACGATGACTTTGTAAAGAGAGAAAAATATGGGTATTTGTACCAATATAGGTAAACACCCAGAGGCTGGGTTGAAACCAACCTCTTTGTAAAGTTTCATAATCTCTTCTTGCATCTTTACCGGATCATCCTTATATTTTTCTTTTATTTTTTCCATTTTAGGAGCTACTTCCGATAGCTTTGACATGGATAATGTGGATTTATAATTCAACGGGAAAAATAGTATTCTTATTAAAAGCGTTAAAACAAAAATAGATATTATCCAGTTTCCAGTTTTTATATAGATAAAATACAAAAATTTAAACAGAGGTTCCACCACAATCCTAAAATCGCCAAAATCAAGCACATCCGTAAGCCCAGCTTTCTTTAACCAATCATATTCTTTTGGTCCAAAAAACAAGAGAGCTTTACCGTTAAAAGAAGTAAGCATAAGGGTAAAATCTTCTTTTCCCAATCTTTCTTTGTAAATCTCTATAGAGTTTATATGTCCTTTAACACCTTGAAAGAAAAACCTACTTTCTTGACCAGCAAAAGATATATTTCCAGTTATTGCCTTGTAAGTTTTTATATCGTCGTTGTCCAATCTTTTCACATTACCATTTATATCAAACACTGGACCTTGATGTGTATGCAAATCCTCTTCACTGAGATTGTTGCCAATCATCACAAAGTAAGGCTTGTTATAACCAGACAAGCTTATATCTACATAAGATATAAAACCTTCTTTGTCAAAATGTATATTTTTAACAACTGTTATGTTTGGCAAGTTTAGTGTCAACGTCACATCATCGTTATTTAGCGTTATATTGTATTTATCAAAGTTTATAGCCTCATCAAGGGATGGATTTCCAGTATAAATTTCCAAAGGAAATACCTTTAAAGTGTATTCCTGAGGGGTTATAAGATTTTGTTTAAAGTTTTTAATATAATAATATACTATCCTACCACCATTGTATGAGAATTTTATATCCGCATCTTTCAGATGCAAAAATACACCGTCATTTACATCAACACTTTGTCTTTTGCCGTTTAAAAGGAGATTTATACTACCTTGATAATTATGAACTAAATTTTGGGTTTTTTCTTTGTTTTGAGAGCTAGATACTTTGTTTACATTTTGTGGTTTTGGGCTTTTAAAAAAGTACCCTGACACATACTGATATGCCAATATCGTAAGGGATACTGCAAAAAATACCGCTATTAGTCTTTTTAAGTCAACTTGTTCCATCAGGGATAATCTACACCACCCTTATTCCAGGGATTACATCTTAATATACGCCACATAGTCTTTAAACTACCTTTAAAAGCCCCATACTTTTCAATGGACATTATAGCATAGTTAGAGCATGTAGGGTAAAATCTACAAGAACTAGGATACAGAGGCGACACAAAAGCTTGCCAAAATCTTATAAATTTTATCAACAACCCTTTCAAGGGGTTAATCTCTTTCTACCTTTTTGTCTTCTTCTTTTTATGACATTTCTACCGGATTTAGAAGACATGCGAGCTAAAAAGCCGCTTACACGTTTCCTTTTTCTATTTGATATATGCGGTTTCAAAGCGTTTGTCATAACAAACCTCTTTTAAAAAGGGTAGATATTTATAATCGCCTCTACCCAGGGCGATGTTTAAAAGTTTAGAAGCCAGCTTTCCCTGAGAATATACCTGTAAATACGAATATTATAGAGAAAAGCATGGCATACAAAGCAAATGTTTCAACAAAAGCAAGACCTATAAACATAATGGTTTGAAGTTTACCAGCCATGTTTGGATTTCTGGCCATACCTTCTTCAGCACCTCTTATTGCAGCACCAGCACCAACGCCAGCACCCAAAGTACCTCCAGCTATAGCTATACCAGCAGCTACTGCCATAAGACCATAGAATAAAGCCCTTGAACTAGCATCAGAAGAAGATGCTCCGGCGCTATCAGCCATAGCTATACCGCTAGCAAGAGTTAAAAGCATGAGCGTTTTCAACTTCATAATTTCCTCCTAATTTATTAGTAAAATTGGTTTACCTATGGATTTAGCAAATTTAGACAAATCTTTACTAAAATTATTGCAAGCTACCAAAAATAAATCTGGTTTTACCTTTTCATACATATCTTCTATTTCCTTATCAAAATATCCTACCTTTACGTGAAAAGTAGTTTTTACATCCTTAGGAAACATATGTTTTAGCTTATCCATCGCTCTTTTTATACTATCTTCCTTCATATGAGGGTCAAAAGGCATACCAAAAGAAAGGGCTACATCCTCAGCTTTTTTTACAGATTCTAAAACCACAAGCACGTCAATATTAGCTTTAAAAGTATCTATGAAATACAATACGCTATCCATAGCGCTAGTGCAATCGCCATTTTCCATATCCATCACTACAAGGATTTTATTTATATTCATATCAATGCCCTTCCTCGTGAGCCACCGCACCAGCTATATATATAACGCTCAATATCATAAAGATAAAAGTCTGCAATACTATAGCTAAAACTTTTATCGTTACCAAAAACACTAATATTATAGGAGATACAGCTAACGTAAAAGGATTACCTATCAAAACACCTATTATGGATATAAGTAGTATAGCACCACCTCTTATGTTGGCATAAAGACGCAAAGATAAGGATACCACTCTTCCTAAATGAGACATTATCTCTATAATAAAAAAGAAAGGCGCCAAAGCTTTTATAGGACCCATAAAGTGTTTGATGTATCCAAGGCCATTTACTCTAAAACCTTCAAAATGATATAAGAAAAATACTATAAGCGTGAGAGCTAGGGTAACATTTATATTAGCCGTAGGAGCATCCACAAATGGCAAAAGCTCCATCAGGTTTCCAAAAAATATAAACAAACCTAAGGATGTTATAAGTGGTAAATATCGCAGTCCTTGCTCTCCTATATTTTCTATCAACATAGATTTACAAAAGTTTACATAATACTCTATTACAAACTGCAACTTTGATGGAATGATTTTAGGTTTACCAGCAGCTAAAACAACCCCTAAAGCCAATATCATAGCTACTATGCTAGTTATCACAAGTTCATAATGTTCCATAGGAATATTATAGCATAAGAATATAAAAATTTCTTCAAAAAATTTATATGGTTTTAGAAAACGTAGGCTTATCTTTAGTTTTTGAATAAATATCAAACGCTATGGCAATATTTCTTACAAGAAGTCTTCCTTCTGGATTCACTTCTATCTTATCTTCGCTTATACTTATAAGACCATCGCGTGCTAATTCTTCCAATTCTAAAAGCTCTTTTTCAAAGTATGTATCAAAATCTATACCGAATTTTAAAGATATATCTTTTTTATCCACATAAAGATTGCACATGATATCCATTATTACTTCTCTTCTTATAATATCATCTTCCGTTAATATATATCCTCTCATTATGGGAAAGATATCCTGGTCTAATGCCCTATAATAGTCTCTCAAAGTTTTATGATTTTGAAAATATGCCTTGTCAAGCATCCCTATGGAAGTAGCTCCAATCCCTATAAGATGTACACCCTTTCTGGTAGTATATCCTTGAAAGTTTCTCCAAAGCTTCCTATCTTTTTGGGCTATATAAAGCTCATCCGTTTTTTTTGCAAAATGGTCCATCCCTATAAAAGCGTAATCATTTTCTTCAAACAGCTCTATAGCGAGCTTCAGCATATCAAGTTTTAAAGGAGCCTCTGGTAGCATAGAAGCATCTATCTTGCGCTGAAGAGGTTTTAACCAAGGTACATAAGCAAAGTTAAAAACCGCCACCCTATCTGGAGAGAGCTCTATGGTCTTTTCTACGGTCTTCCTAAAAGAATCCACAGTTTGCCCCGGCAAACCATACATAAGGTCTATATTTAGGCTTTTATAACCTAAATCTCTTATCTCATAAACAATCCTTTTAAGAAGCTCTTCATCTTGCACTCTATTTATACGTTCTTGAACTTCTCTATCAAAATCTTGAACACCCATGCTGATTCTGTTAAACCCAAGCTCTTTGTATAGTTTTAGCTTTTGATAATCTATATGCCTTGGATCTATTTCTAAAGATATCTCGGCGTCTTTGGTAAAACCAAACTTATCTTGTATAAAGTTCATCATCATTTTGAAGTCATCGTTTTCTAGAAAATTCGGCGTGCCACCACCTATATGAAACTGGTCAATTTCTTTATAATCTTTCAATATATCTTTTAGCATCGTTATCTCTTTGAAAAGATAGTTAAGATAAGGTTTTGCCACATCAGTCCTATGAGAGATTATTACATTGCATCCACAAAACCAACAAGCATTCTCACAAAAAGGTATATGTACATACAAAGAGAGAGGACGTTTATCCTTCAAAATATCCTCCAATTCTTTTATATAAACCTCGGAGGAGATGGGCTTAAACTCCACCGCCGTAGGATAGCTTGTATACCTTGGCCCAGGCTTATCGTATTTTCTTATAAGCTCTAAATCTATCTTAGTATTTTTATACATAAGCATTCTCTCTTATTAAATATACACAATTCTCTTAAAAGCTCCAAAACAAATATCATCTTGCATACTCCACAAACCTATTTTCCCTTATCACCACTACCTTTATATTGCCAGGATAGTCCATCTCCTCTTCTATCCTTTTAGCGATTTTTCTAGAGAGCTCATAAGCTTGCTCATCTGTTAACTCAGATGGGGATACTATAACTCTTACCTCTCTACCTGCTTGTACGGCATATACATTAGAAACTCCTGGAAAGCTTTTTCCTATCTCTTCAAACTTCTCTAATCTTTTAATGTAAGCTTCCAAAGACTCTCTTCTAGCTCCTGGCCTTGCAGCAGAAAGGGCATCAGCTGCGCATACCAAAGCTACTTCAGGATATTTAACAGGTTCTTCTTCGTGGTGAGCTTTTATAGCATTCAATACATAATCAGGCTCTTTGTATTTCTTACATAGTTCTATACCTATATCTGTGTGAGAACCACCCATTTCGTTTGATATGGCCTTACCTATGTCATGCAAGAGCCCAGCTCTTCTGGCAGCCTTTTCATCAAGACCAAGCTCGGCAGCCATAAGACCTGCTATAGTAGCCACTTCTTTGGAGTGAAGCAACACATTCTGAGAATAAGAAGTCCTATAATAGAGCTTTCCTATATAGTAGTAAAGACCTGGGTTCATATCGTGGATACCAAGCTCCATAACTGTCTCTTCACCTAGCTTTCTTATGTTGTTATCCATCTCCTTCTTGACCTCTTCCACCACCTCCTCTATGCGTGCTGGATGTATCCTACCATCTATTATAAGTTTCTCAAGGGCTTGTTTAGCTATCTCCCTTCTCATAGGGTCAAAAGATGATATGGTAACAGTATCTGGTGTATCGTCTATTATAATATCAACACCGGTTAGTATTTCAAAAGCCCTTATATTTCTACCCTCTCTACCTATGATGCGGCCTTTAAACTCGTTGCTGGGAAGCTCTATAGTAGAAGTACTATAGTTTATAGCTATCTCAGGGGATAACCTTTGTATGGATGTAGTGATAATCCTCTTTGCCTCCCTTTCGGCCTCTTCTCTGGCCTTTTCCTCTATAGCTTTAGCTATTTTTATGCTATCTATCCTGGCCTCTTCTTCTACCATCTTAAGTATCTCTTGATAAGCCTCTTCCTTCGTTAAAGAAGCTATCCTTTGAAGCTCTAACAGTTCTTTATTTTTAAGCTCCTCTATCTCATGTTTCATAGTTTCTATGTTTTTATACTGAACTTCTATATCTTTTTCTTTTTTCTGTAAGGCTTTCTCTAGCTCTCTTAACTCTCTTTCCTTTGAGTATAGCTCTTCTTCTCTTTTGTCAAGACTCTGAAGTTTTCTCTCTAAGTTTGTTTCTTTTGCATCAAGGTTTTTCTCCTTCTGAAGGATAGCTTGTTCTTTTGATATCAGCTCTTCTTTTTTTCTATCGTATTCTTTTTCTAGTTCATTTTTTCTTAGCTCTAACTCCCTTTTTATAGCTTCCTTTTCTCTTTCTAACTTTTCGTTTTCGGCTCTTATAAACTCCATATACTTAGAAGCTTCTCTTTCTGCAATCTCCTTAGAATATTCCAGCTGCCTTCTAGCCTCTTCCAAGATAGCATCCGCTTGCTTTTTAGCCTCTTCCAGAAGAAGCTTTGACTCCTCTGGCACACCAGATACGCCAGTCTCTTGTTTTGCGCTCAGCTTTTTAAAAGCCATAAAACCGAGTCCAAAAAGTCCCAATACCAAGACAGATAAGATAGCTATAAGAGCGGTTTCCATTAGTAATTACCTCCTTCTATTACATAATTTTCAGAAATGATTTTGTTAAGTTTTACATCGTAAGGGTCTTTTTCTATAGAATCAACTATTTGAAAATCATAGCAAATACCTATAGAAAATACATGTCTATTTTTATTTAAAAACCTATCATAAAAGCCCTTACCAAAGCCAACACGATAAAGATGCTTATCAAAGCATACACCTGGTACCAAGCAAAGTTCTATATCTACTTTTTCACACCCATCCGGCTCTATCGTTCCATAGGCTGATTTAACAAAAGGCTCTTTATAAAGACATGGTATTAAATCATCGCCAAATATCTTTGGTACAGCTAAAATCTTATCTTTATATATACTCATGTCTATAAGCGGGTTCACTTCATTTCTTATGGGAATATAAACCATGACAGATTTTGCCTTTTTAAAATCTACATCTTTTGATAGATTGTTAGAAATCTCCAAAGAGGAGTTTCTTACCTCTTCTATTGATAGCCTATCACGCATTTTTAAAAAAATATTCCTCAAATCTTTTTTTGACATATACCTCCATCTTGAGGAGGCAAATAGAAGACAGATAAGAAGAAGCATATTGAAAAACCCACCCTACCGTCGTGCAAACATACATGCGGGCCTCTTATATCTAGGTGGGTGCTCTGTCAAGAGGTCTACAATGAGACACTCCTGAACTGTTCCGAGCTCCCTATCAGCTCACATGTAGGCCCCAAAAATATCTTTACACTAACGAGTAGGGCAGGCTTATATTTAAACTAATCTAAGCTTCACACCCATAGTATATAAACGCTCTAACAGTTTATCCATCAGAACGTTTACCTCTTCATCTTCTAAACTTCTATCAAGTGCTCTTAAGCTAAGTCTTACACCAACACTCTTCTTATCCTCTTCTATTTGCTCTCCTTTATAAAAATCAAATAAAACTATATCTTCTACCATGCTTCCAAAAAACTCTCTTATGATAAGAATAAGCTTCTGAACATCAAAATCAATGTCCATTATCAGTGAGACATCTCTAACTATTGGTGGATACTTTGATATCTCCTGCAACCTTGGTTTAAAACTCTTGTGAGAAACCTCAAATTCACATATAATTGTATCCTTTAGTATATTGCTTTTAAGAACACCAAAAAATCCTACATCTTTATCTTCAAACCTTAAGCTTCCTTGCTTATAAGGATGGAGGAAAGAATATTCTGAAAAACCAAAGCTTATATCTTTGTTTAGAGTTTTTATAATCTCTTTTATATGATATAAATCCCAACTGGTGCTTGGATATATTCTCTTGCGGCCTCTAAGCAATATACATAAATGTGTAGAAAGTGTATCTTCTTTAAATATATCTGCTATCTCAAATATAGCAAAATCGTATATATGTTTATTTATATTTTGTTCTGCAAGTCTTATCATAGAAGGGGTCAAATATCTTCTTAAAAATCTAAAAGATGGAAGTATCGGATTTTTGATTTCAACAGTTGGGGGTTCTAATCCCAACTCTTCATAATCTTCTAACCTATCAAAGCTTAAATTTATCACCTCTTTTAAACCAAGAGCAATGAGTTTTTTCTTTATCTCAAGAGATATATCTTTTTTATCTGTGGGCTTTGGCACCAGTGAAAGAGGCTCTTTTTCAAAACCGTTAAAATCCATAATCCTTATCACTTCTTCTATGAAATCTATAGGAGAGTCTATATCATAGTATCTATGGGATGGCACTTCAAACTCTATACCGCATCTCATCGGTTTGTTTGGAATATTAAGCTTATTGGCTATATAAGATATCTTTTCCTTATCAAAATGAGCACCTGTATATCTTACATAATCGTTCATGGGAAGGAAAAACTTCTTTTTAGGAAATTGTTCTCTTATCGCTTCACTATAGCCAATCACCTTAGCATTTGCTTCTTTTTCCATAAGATTCATGGCAAAAAGTGAAGCCTTTAAAGCCATATCTATATCTACACCCCTTTCAAACCTATAAGAGGCATCTGTGGATATCTTTAGCGTCTTTGAGGCTTTTCTTATAAAAACATTATCAAAAAGGGCGGATTCTAAAAATATAGTTTTTGTATCATAAGAAACAGCACTATCAAGCCCACCTATTATACCAGCTAAAGCCAAAGATTTTTCCTCATCCGCTATAACCATAATAGATGTATCAAGTTCATACTCTTTCTTATCTAAAGCTGTGATACGCTCTTTTTCTTTGGCTTGCCTTATAAAGATTTTATTGCCAATCTTGTCTTTGTCAAAAGCGTGAAGAGGCTGGCCTAAAAGCATCATAGTATAATTTGTAATATCTACTACGTTTGATATGGTTTTTAAACCCATCTTCCAAAGAGCTTTTTTAAGCCATAGTTTTGAGCTTTTAACAGAAATATCTTTTAATATAGCACCCACATACTTATAACAACCCTTTGATTCTATGTTGATATCTAAATCAAGCTTAGAATAGTTTTTAAAATCTATATTAAAAGCCAAAGACTTATCCGTTATAGCACTTATCTCCCTTGCAATGCCAATTACCGATAGCAAATCTCCCCTATTTGGTGTGATTTCGCATTCTAAAACTGGCTCGCCAAAATCAAGCAAAACACTAACATCAGTCCCCACCTCTAAATCGCTATCAAGTATCAGAATACCATACTCTGCATCCTCTAAACCAAGTTCAGAGGCCGAAAGCATCATACCATAGGAAGTGATACCGTTAAAACTCCTCTCCTCTATAAGCCTGCCATTTATAGAAGCTCCTTTTAAAGCCACTGGAACTTTAGCTCCTACATAAACGTTTGTAGCGTTAGTTACAATATCAATAGTCCCATCCCCCATAAACACCTTGCAAAGATTTAAGTTTTTGGCTTTTTCTATAGATAAAATCTCACCTACCTTTATACCTTTTATATCTATGCCAAAAGTCTTTATAGAAGTTTCTGTACCAGATATAGATAGTTTATCTACCACATATTGAGGGTCTTTTATTTCAACAAATTCATTTAATATAGATATAGGCACAAACATAGTATACTATTTTAGCATGGAAGAAAATACGTTGTATTTGTTTATTTCAGAACCCCCGAAAGGAAAAGCCAACAGATATATAAGACAAAAAGGAGGTGGCGTTTTTAAACCTTGGAACATATCCTCTTGGGAAACAAAAGCTGCCTGGGAGATAAAATTACAATTGGACAATATCGGTTTCAAAGAGGCTTTTTCTTGCAAAATATCTATAGAAGCCGTGATATTTTTAAAAGATAAAAGAAGAAGAGATATAGATAATATGCTTAAAACTCTTTGGGATGTCTTAGAAAAAACCGGTGTGATAAAAAACGATAATCTTATATATGAGATAAGCACCATAAAACATGTTGAAAAAGCTTTCCAAGGTATCTTTCTTAAAATAAGACCATACGAAGAAAAGGCTTTTAAAATAGAAGAGGCTAAAAATTTTATTAAAAAAGCCGATAAATATATCATTGAAAAAAGCTGAGGTTGGCTATATGTTATTTATTAAAAATGTTGGAGGTTTTTAACATGACACCACTTCAATTAGGAACGCTTGATAGTATTTCAGCAAACCAAGTCAACAATCAAAGCGTGCAAAATACACAACCTCAGCAAACTATCCAGCAGCCAAAAGATAATCAAGATG
>CAZTLC010000003.1:27458-29086 GCA_964614295.1 uncultured Aquificaceae bacterium
GATAATTTAGAAAAACAAATCCAGAAAGCGATAGAACAACTTACTGAGAATCTTTCATATCTCAATACACATTTAAATATCAGCATAGATAAAAAAGCCGATAGTATAGTTATAAAGATAATAGACAATAAAACAAACCAGGTAATAAAAGAAATTCCTCCAGAATATATACTTAAAATAGCTGAGGCTATTAACAATTTAGTGGGTATCATTGTAAACAAGAAGGTGTAATATGGCTGGCATAGCGTTATCTGGATTCTCAAACCTGTTTAATAGCGGTAGCATTTTGGCTGCTGTAATGTCCTCTAGTAGCCTACCTCTAATATCTCTTAGCCAACAAGCATCTTATATGCAAAACCAGATGCAAGAAGTAAACTACATCTACAATCAGTCTATGTCAGTATTCTCCACTATGATGGGGTTTGTGCTAAATCCAGTCACCGGTTCTATGACAGCCATGAGCTCTAATCCAAATGTACTCACCGCTATAGCTACACCAGGAACTCCACCAGGCACATACAATATATCTGTTCAACAATTAGCACAACCAGAAATATCACTTTTAGGAAGCTTTTCTTCTGTAAATACGCAACTTGGACAAAGTGGTACCATAAGCCTATTTTTTAGATCAAACACATCTTCTTCAGGTATTACAGATAACAATCTAAGCGCTACCACACCAGGTGTTCAAGAGTTCACCGTCACTTACAATGGCACAAATACATTGCAAGATATAGTAAATGAGATAAACAACACAGCTGGTTCTGATGTGACAGCTTCAATATTTTATAATGGTAGCAACTATAGCCTTATGATAGCAGAAAAACAAGGAGCGTCCACTTTTGTAACATCACCTTCTACCACACAGCATGTCATAGTAGCTAAAGATAGTTCTGGTATTTTTACGCAAAACTATGTACAAAATGCTCAAAATGCCATTATAAACTTTGGAGGAGCAAGTGTAACATCAAATGTAAATCAGATACAAAACGTGCTAAATGGCGTTACTCTAAATTTGTCTGGTACGGGTTCAGTGATATTGAGTATATCTCAAGACACATCGCAAGTAGCAAACAATGTATCAAACCTCATAAACGAGATAAACAATATACTAACACCAATAAATGTATTAACAGAAAAACCTGGCACATATCCATCTCAAAATTCTTTGACATCAGCAAATTCATTTATTGTCCCTGGAGATTTTATGGGTAATTTCATATTGACCAATCTTAAAACTCAGCTTTTAAACGTTGTACAACCTTTAGAAAACCTTGGGGTGGTAAGCTATAATTATCAAACAGGGCAATTGCAGTTTGACTCAAACAGCTTCCAAAACATACTAAGCACCAGCTCTCAAACAGCTCTTAACTCTGTTACAGCTTTTGTAAGCAGCCTAAGCCAAGCTATCATGAACATAATATCACCCAACGGCGCTCTTATGACAGAGGAAAACAACATATCCTCAAACTACTCATACGTAGAAAATCAGATATATCAGATGCAACAATCATTACTTTTACAACAACAACAGCTTCAACTGCAATTTTCTCAGGTGGAAGCCATCATGGCAAGCTCTAGCGCTGAGATAACAAAGCTACAAACACTTTTAGGATAAAGGAGGTAAA
>CAZTLC010000004.1:0-21136 GCA_964614295.1 uncultured Aquificaceae bacterium
AGCTCTAGCGCTGAGATAACAAAGCTACAAACACTTTTAGGATAAAGGAGGTAAAGTATGTATCAAAATCTTAAGGATAGCTATGTGGAAAATATGCTTTTTAGTGCAAACCCTTTGCAGCTTATTATCATAGCCTATGATAAAGCTATAGAGTTTATGGAACTTGCTATAGAAGCCATAGATGCGGGGCTTGACAACATAGACAACCTCATCAAAAAATGTGAATATATTACAAAAGCCACAGAAGCAGTAGCGATACTTCACGATTCTTTAAACTTTGAAAAAGGAGGTCAAGTAGCTGTAGACCTTTCAAACTTTTATAGGGTTATATTAGAAGGACTCCTCATAGCAAATCAAAAAAATGATAAGGAGCTTCTTCAAAATATGATAATGATGTTATCAGGCGTCAAGAAAGCCTGGGAAGAATTAGAGAGAAGAGAATATGGACCAAAATCAGTCGCCACTGAAAAAGCTGCTCCTTCAGTGTGAGCTTTTAATACAAACAGAAGATTACGATAAAGCCCAAAAGTGCTTAGAAGAGGTATTAACAATGGACGTTTCTAAAGAATCCAAAGAAGATATAGAAGAATATGTAAGGATTTTAAATTACATAATAGATATAGCCAATGAGAAAAGGCTCAACTTAGCACAAGCCATAGCAAACTTCAATAAGTTTAAAAACTATCTATACTAAATTTCTTTTGACATTACAAAGGCGTTTTCACCGTCCGAATAAAAGCTAGGGCGTTCCCTTTCAATATTAAACCCTAGTTTCCTGTAGAGGTTTATAGCTGGAAGGTTTGATTTTCTCACGTCAAGCTCTATATACTTTATGTTTTGGGCTTTTAAAAGCTTAAACACTTCTGTTAAAAACGTATAGGCTACACCTTTAGACCTATGCTCTGGATGTACTGCAAAAGTCATCATAAAAGCCTCATCGTCATGACACCAAAATATTGCATATACTACCACTTTCCCGTTTTCAATCCCTACCCATTTTCTTGAATAATCAAGACTAAACTCTCTATAAAACCCTTGCTCGTTCCAAGCATCCGTGGTAAAAGATAGATTGTTTATCTCTATCACCTCATCAACATGCTCTTTCGTCATCTCTTTTATTGTCATAGGTTATAATTTTAGCATGAAACGTTTTTACGATTTTTTTATACAAAAAGCCCAAAAATACTATGAAAATCCTAAGATAGGAAGAGGAGATTTCTTTACTTCACCAGAGCTTGATGAAGCTTTTGGAAAAAGTATAGCGTATTTTTTAAAAGATTATATTAAACACTTAAACAATCCAAAAATACTAGAACTAGGAGCTGGCAACGGTATAATGGCAAAAGATATATTGGACGTTTTAGATATAGATTATATAATCTACGAGATAAGCCCTCACCTTACAGAGGTTCAAAAAAAACTACTGAATAATAAAAGTGTATATTGGGTAAGCTCCTTGGAAGAGCTAAAGTCTTTTGAAGGTGTAATACTTTCAAATGAATTCTTTGATGCTTTAGGGATAGCCCCAGTTAAATATAAGAAGGAGCTTTACATAGACGATGGGAAAGAAATATGGCAAGAACCCAATGAAGATACAAAATATTTTATTGAGATATTTCATATAGACAACGAGTATTATGAGTTACCTATAGATACTTTTTATGTGTATAAAAATATATCAAACATCCTAAAAAAAGGATATATACTTACAATAGATTATGGATACAAGACATCACCCCATAAAAACACTATAAGAGGATACAAAGAATCAAAGATTGTTCAAGATATCTATAAAGATGATATTTTTGATATTACCTATATGGTGGATTTTTCTATGCTTGAAAAGATAGGAGAGCATTTTGGTTTAAAAAATCTATTTTTAAAAAAGCAAAGGGATTTCCTGTTAGAAATCCCCTATTTTACAGGCATCTTAGAAGAAGTATGCCAGGAGGAGGATGCATACTCTATACAAAGATGCTCAAGACTCAAAAATCTAATACTTAGCATGGGTGAAAGTTTTTATGTGCTTTTACAAGAAAAACTTTAAAATCTATAACCAAAACCAGCATACACACCATCTTTAAACCCGCTTGGTAATGTGGAAGAATCTCCTCTGTTTAAATTATTAAAACCATAAGTCTCTATATGAAAATCAAGCTTTTTTGTAATATAGTACATAAAACCTACTGTTAAATCAAATTCTCTCTTAGTTCCAGCAAGCCCATCATGAGAAGTAAATATCTTGTTGCCATATTTTCTTTCAAAATAAAATCTCATATCAAGATTTAAAGCAAGTTTAGGATTTTCTATATCACCTATTAAAAAGAGCTTATCTTTGGTACCTATGCTTAACAAAGGGGCGTAAGGTACTAAGTTTGGAGCCACTCTATTACCATAAAAATAAATATCCGTAAAAACAGAGGAAGTTATTTTCTTATAATAATAAGAAGCTCTTATCCTAGAGCCAAAATTATAAGTATCGTTGGTGGGTATCTCTTTTTCTTCAGCCCCGTATTGAATCACCTGAGAAGATGTGATAGAAGGTTGAAAAGACGTAAGAGGTTGATAATCTTTTGCGAAAAGCCCGATACCTATTTTGGAATGCTTGTCCTTATAAAAATTGTAAAGCCCTATGGCTTTTAAATTGAGCTGAAGCAGTTTGTTTTTCTGAGTACCACTACCAGTGTCTGCAGAACCATAATACCCATCAGCTCTGAAATCTACGTCAAATCTTTTTATCCCTGCATGAAACTTATAGCCCAAGTTTAACTCTGGTCTTAGAGTAACACTTCTTATACCAGGGAGCCTACCAGAAAATAGGTTTATATAAACCTCATTTTTTAGGCTTTTAGCAAAAGTTAATCCATTCACCATTCCAAGAGCTAAAATTAATTTTTTCATTGGAACATAATATTACAGATGGATGGAAAATAAGTGAAACTATCATGAAAAATTTATGAATTTTTTATATATGACTGATAATTTTAAAGAAAATAAAAAGTTTGTAAAATTTAACTAACTATATATTTAAACAAAATGAAACCCGCCCCTTGGCGGGTAAAAGTATATATTAATGTGAGCCGCAACCGCCAGAACCGCAACTACAACCGCCACCAAAGTTGTTTGGATTCTTAATGGTGAATCCGCCACCCATGAAATCTTGAACGTAGTCAAGCTCTGCTCCATTTATATATGGTACAGAAAATTGGTCTATGATAATCTTTGTACCGTTGGATTCTAAAACGATGTCTGTTTCTTCAACGGTGTCATCAAATCCCATAGCATATTGGAAACCAGAGCATCCGCCTGGTACAACCCTTACTCTAAGCATAGGGTTTTCAATATTATTCTCAGATGCTATTTTAGCTATTTCCTGAGAAGCCAATTCTGAAACTGTAAAAACTAAAGTAGTTGCTTCCATATAAGCCTCCTTAAAATTGATAGTTTTAATCTAAAACCAAAAAAACTAATGGCTATGATTTGTGTCTTCTAATAAGCTCTTGTTCTACATCCTTAAAGGATATGCCAAGATAACCAAGTCCTACCAAAACATGGTATATCAAATCTGCAAGCTCATAAGCGATTTCTTTTTTATCCTGGTTTTTAAAAGCTATAACACTCTCTATAGCCTCTTCACCTATCTTCTGGATTATCCTATCAAGACCTTCTTTTACAAGTTTAGAAGTATATGAATCTTCCTTGGGATTTGATAACCTATCCTGTATAACTCTTTCCAAAAATGGCAATATCTCAAAAGTCATCAAAGAAGTTTTTTCCTTATTAAAAGCCGTAAAAAAGCAATTTCTATTACCAGTATGACAAGCAATATCTTTATGTTGTTTCACCATATATAAGATGGCATCATTATCACAATCTATCCTTATCTCTAAAACCTCCTGAAGCTCACCTGAAGTTTCTCCCTTTTTCCAAATAGCATTTCTAGAACGTGAAAAATAGTGAGCGTATCCACTCTGAAGGGTTTTTTCTATTGCCTCTTTGTTAGCGTAAGCTAACATCCTAACCTCACCAGTAAAAGCATCCTGGGCTATCACCGGCACCAAACCTTTCTCATCAAAAGATATATCTTCTATGTTCATAAATAAAATTATACACAATTCTTATGCTAATATATTAAAATGATAACTTATAATGATTTTGATAAAGAGAGAATATTTAAAGAAGATGATTTTATAGAAAAAAAGAAAAACTCAGATGTAAGAAGCGATTTTGAAAGAGATAGAGCAAGGATAATACACTCTTCAGCTTTTAGAAGATTACAAGGGAAAACTCAGATAATGAGCCCTGGGTATTTGGATTTTTATAGGACGAGGCTCACTCATAGTCTTGAAGTAGCCCAAATTTCAAAAGGAATAGCTGTAAAACATGGACTTGATAGCACTATATTGGAAGCTGTATCCTTAGCTCACGACATAGGACATCCACCCCTTGGACATTCTGGGGAAAGGACTCTTAGTGAACTTATGGCAAAATATGGCTTTTTTGAATCAAACGCTCAAAATATAAGAATCCTTACATATCTTGAGATAAAAGCTTTAAAAGATGATAAAAGTTATGGGTTAAATCTCACCAGAGCAGTGTTAGACGGCGTTATAAAGTATAAACGGTTTATATCAGAAGAAAACAAAAAAGGTATATATGTAGAGCATGAAAAAGAACTTGAGTTTATAGATCCTGATTATAAAGATGGCCAAACACCCATAGAAAGCCAAATTATGGATTGGGCGGATGATATCGCTTACTCAGTGCACGATATAGAAGACGGTGTAAGGCTTTCTCTGATAAACTCCATCATAATAGAAAAGATGGGTAACGATATCATAAAAGATGCCAAAGCTCAAGGGATTGATGAGAGCTTTGCAGAAGATATAATAAATAATTTTCAAAAAGAGCTTTGTGAAATACAAAAAGCAAACCCCTTTAAAAGAAAACACCTTCTTAAAACCTTCACCTCTTTTAGAATACATAAGTTTATAAACGCTACAAAGCTGGTAGAAAATGATAAAAGAAGGCCTTATACAGAAAGATACAACTACAAACTAGAGATAGAAGAGCAAGCAAAATGGGAAGTACAGATTCTAAAAAATATAAGCAAAGAGCTATTTATAAACGATTATAGACTTGAACAACTAAGACACAAACTAAGCTTTGTTATAAAAGAACTTTTTGAAGTGCTATCCCAAAAAGATGCCAGAAAATATTATCCTGATGATTTTAAGCATATGTGGAATATAAACAACTGTGACCATGATGAATATAGGCGTTTTAGACTAGCCTGCGATTACATAGCAGGTATGACGGACAACTTTGCTCTAAAACTTTATAGAAGACTATTTAGCCCTACCAACGATGGATTATTTGATATTGCGTAAGAACTATTTTATACTATTGTTAGTCATAGGGCTTTTCTTTATAAACCTTGGCACAAATCAGGTGTTTGCACCAAATGAATCTTTTTACGCTGATGCTGCTTTTAACATGATTAAATCAAGCAATTATCTGATACCTATTTACAATGACCATATAAGACTTGCAAAACCACCTCTATTATACTGGCTTATCGCTTTGAGCTTTAAAGTTTTTGGTGTTTCAAGCTTTTCTTTGAGATTACCTTCTGCCTTAGCAGGAACTTTTTGCCTAATATTTACCTATTACTTTGGCGAGAAAATAGAAAAAAATCTTGGGTTATATAGCGCTGTAGCCACAGGTATGGCCTTAGAATTTGTTTCAAATGCAAGATATGCCTCTCCTGAAATACTGTTTTGCTTTTTCATAAGTAGCGCTATATATCTTTTGTATTTTTATCTCAAAAGCCAGAAAAACATATATCTAATATTCTCTACTATACCCTCTTCTTTGGCTATGCTAACTAAAGGACCAGTAGGAGTTCTAATAGTAGGTTTTGTAGGCTTTTGGTATATAGTATTTGAGGATGTAAAAAAACTAAGAGATGTCAAACTTTATTTGGCGTTTTTAACAGCACTTCTTATAGGAAGCATTTGGTATATAGAGGTTTTAAATTCCCCTTACAAGGAGCTTCTCATACATAAGTTTTATGTAGAAAACATAAAAAGGATAAACGACTTAGAGGAAGACCCTTGGTATTTTTATATAAAAGATACAATTGTATCTTTTGCTCCTTTTTCAATCATACTCTATCTATCCTTTCTAAATCTTAAAAGCCTCAAAACTATAAAACTGGCAAGTATATGGTTTTTCTCTCTTTTTATAGTATTTTCTTTGATAAAGATGAAAATACCCACCTATCTTATACCAGCTTATCCTGCTATGGGTTTTATCGTTGGCATAAACGCTATCACAAAAAAATACTTCAGATACACCTTTTGGATACTGTTTTGTACCGGGCTTTTAATATATTATACAATAATATTGTTTATACTACCTTCCATAGAACCTTACAGACCTTATAAAGAGATGGGGGATGTTATAAAACTATACAAAGGCAAAAACCCAGTGTATTATGAAGGATACTTTATACACCAACTTCCTTTTTATGGGGAAACCGATATAAAACCCTTTGATAAAAACGCCAAAACCGGACTTTTAATCACCCAAACACCGTGCAACCCTATTCTTTGGGAAGGATATGCTTATACAGATTCAGAATCTAGGTTTTTAGTGTTTTTAAAAGATATTGAAAAGTTTAAAAGAGGCGATATAAAAGGTTCTAAATTTAAAGAGTTTTATATATGTAAAATAAAAGCCCCAAAAACGGGGCTTTAAAAGATATATTAATCAAAGTCTGGTGGCATATCAGTTGGAGTTGGAGCCTTTTCTTTCTTTTCTGGTAGTTCAGCTATAAGAGCTTCAGCAGTTAGCATGGTACCTGCGGCGGAAGCTGCGTTTTGTAGAGCGGTTCTTACCACTTTAGTTGGGTCTATGATACCCGCTTTCAACATATCCTTATATTCGCCGTTAGCAGCATCAAAACCATAGTTCTTATCTTGGTTTTCATATACTTTTTCAAGCACAAGAGAACCTTCATAACCAGCATTGTAAGCTATTTGCTTTAAAGGATATTTACAAGCATTGTATACAATCTTTACGCCAAGTTCCCTGTCTTTGTTGGAATTTGTATAGCTTTCCAAAACCTTTGAAGCTTTTGCCAAAGCAGTACCACCCCCAGCCACTATACCTTCTTCAGCAGCTGCTTTTGTAGCATGCACCGCATCTTCTACCCTTGCTTTCTTTTCCTTTAGCTCTGATTCTGTAGCAGCTCCTACTCTTATTATAGCTACACCACCAGATAGCTTGGCGAGTCTTTCTTGAAGCTTTTCTCTATCGTAATCAGAGGTGGTTTCCTTTATTTGCTTCTTTATTTGCTCTATACGTGCTTCTATCTTCTTCTTATCACCTTTACCACCTATGATAGTGGTATTCTCCTTGTCCACTATCACCTTTTCAGCTTGACCCAACATATCAAGCGTTACAGACTCCAGCTTTATACCGAGGTCTTCCGTAATAGCTTGACCATTGGTTAGTATAGCTATATCCTCTAGATAATCCTTTCTTCTTTGACCAAAACCAGGGGCTTTTACCGCTACAGCCTTTATAACACCTTTTAAAGTGTTTACCACAAGGGTAGCTAAAGCTTCAGCTTCTACATCTTCAGCTATTATAAGTAAAGACCTTCCAACTCTCACAACATTTTCAAGCACAGGTAAAAGCTCTTTTATATTGCTTATTTTCTTTTCAAATATCAAGATATATGGATTTTCTAAAACAGCTTGCATTTTATCTGCATCTGTGATGAAATAAGGAGATAGATACCCTCTATCAAACTGCATACCTTGGACAGTTTCTAAAGTAGTTTCAGAGGATTTTGACTCTTCTACAGTTATAACCCCATCTTTTCCTACCTTTTCCATTGCCTCTGCTAAGAGTTTTCCTATAACTGGGTCGTTATTAGCAGATATGGTAGCCACTTGTTCTATTTCTTTGTTGCTGGTAACTGGTATAGAAGCTTTCTTTACCTCTTCTATCACAAGAGATACAGCTTCATCTATACCTCTTTTGAGGTCCATTGGATTTGCACCAGAAGCTATGGCTTTTAGGCCTTCAGTGAATATAGCTTGAGCTAACACCGTAGCGGTAGTAGTACCATCTCCTGCTACATCGGCAGTTTTAGATGCTACTTCTTTTACAAGTTGAGCACCTATGTTTTCAAATTGGTCTTTTAGCTCTATTTCTTTAGCGACGGTTACACCGTCTTTTGTTACCACTGGAACGCCCCATTTCTTTTCAATAATAACTTCTCTACCTTTGGGGCCAAGTGTCACCTTAACTGCATTAGCTAGCTTATCAACGCCAGCTTTTAGCTTTGCTCTTGCTTCTTCTCCGTAAATAACATGCTTTGCTGCCATACTCTTATTACCTCCTTTCAGTTTTTAAGTTATTCAATGATAGCTAAAACTTCATCTTCAGCCATTACAAGATATTTTTCACCATCTAGTTCTACTTCAGTACCTGCGTACTTGTTAAAAAGCACCTTATCTCCAACTTTTACGGTAAGGGGTCTTGTTTCCCCATTGTTTAACACTTTACCACTTCCTACAGCCACCACTTCACCTACCTGGGGCTTTTCCTTAGCTGTATCTGGTATGATGATACCAGATGGCGTTTTTTGTTCTTTTTCTTCCATACGCCTTACGACAATTTTGTCATAAATTGGTTTGAGCTTCATACTTCTTACCTCCTTCTTGGGTTTTTCAAGAAAAATTATATTAACTTTTTTCTAATTTGTCAAGTGTTTTATAATACTTTCTGATAATAACATACTCAACTTTGATTAGCACAAATATATTAAATTATTATAAGTCATTGTAAAAGCTTAAAAATTTTGATACAATACTATAGTGAAAGTTTTTATTCATGGTTGGGGCTTTGATGGTAGCATTTTTGAAGATGAGGGTATAAAACTTCAACTGCCAGGACATGACAACAGTCTAAACTCTTTACAAGAAGCAATCAAAGTTTATTCAAAAGAACTGAGCCAATATCAAGATATAGATATAATAGGGTGGTCAATGGGGGCCTCATTGGGAATTATGTTAACAAAATATCTTTACAATATAAATACACTAACGCTTATAGGTTTTAGCCCTTACTTTAAAGAAGCTCATGACAAAACAACGTTTTTAGCTTTTATTAGAACAATGAAAAAAGATTTTTACAGGTCTTTAGAAGAGTTTAGAAAAAATGCATACCCATTTGAATTCAAAAAAGGACATCCAGATAAATCTATAGCGTTAAATATATTGGAAGAATATATAGAACTTGATTTAAGGGATATTGTAAAAACTCTTAAGATACCTACAACATTGATACATGGAGAAGAAGATAGCATAGTGCCTATAAAAGAAGCCTATAAGACAAAAGCTTTAAATAAGGATATTAAACTTATCACTTACAAAGGTGGACATTTTCCTAGCACAAAAAGCCTTTTAAAGGGTTTATAATATAAATATGAGAAAGAATAACAGAAAGTTAGATGAGCTAAGGCCTATAAGAATCCAAAGGGATTTTAATATCCATGCCGAAGGTTCTTGCTTAGTAGAGTTTGGTAATACAAGGGTTATATGCACAGCCTCTATAGCAGACAATGTCCCTCCGTTTTTAAAAGGTAAAAATCAAGGATGGATTACAGCAGAGTATTCTATGCTTCCAAGAGCTACCGCCACAAGAAACATAAGAGAATCAGTAACTGGTAAGATAGGTGGTAGAACCCATGAAATACAAAGGATGATAGGAAGAGCGATGAGAGCTGTTATAGACCTAACAAAAATAGGCGAAAGAACTATATGGATAGATTGCGATGTAATACAAGCGGATGGTGGCACAAGAACCGCCTCTATAGTTGGAGCTTTTATAGCTATGACAGACGCTCTTATAAAGCTAAATGAGAACAAGCTCATAAGTTCAGTGCCTATCAAAGACACAGTAGGAGCGGTATCGGTGGGCATAGTAGATGGAAACGTTATGTTAGACCTTGATTTTGATGAAGATTCAAATGCAGCTGTAGATATGAGTATAGTAGCCACTGGAAATGGTGAGATAGTGGAGATACATTCCTTAGGAGAAGAAGCTACTTACACCAGAAAAGAATTTAATGCCATGTTAGATCTTGGTTTAGAAAGCTTAAAACAAATATCAGAACTACAAAAAGCATTCTATGAAAATATGCCTTCCATAAACTTATGGAAAAGAAAAAATGTCAAAGAGGCGAGACTGTGAAAACCTCTGTATACTACGATGATATATATCTTTTACACGATGAGCCAAGTCATCCAGAAAACGCCAACAGGCTAAAAATCGCTCTAAAATATATAGAGAACTCTGAGATAAAAAATCTTATATCCTTTGAAAAGCCCAAAAAAGCTTCCGTAGAAGATGTTTCTAAAATCCATGATACATATTATATTCAAGAGGTGTATGAGTTTTGTAAAAAAGGTGGTGGATACTTAGACCCAGACACCTATGCCTATGAGCACAGCTACGATGCTGCTATGTTTGCAGCAGGAGCTATAATAAGCGCTTTAGAGGATATAAAAAATAATAAATTTGAAGCAAGCTTTTGTCTGGTGAGGCCACCAGGCCATCATGCAGAATATGCAAAAGCTATGGGTTTTTGTATTTTTAACAATGTAGCCATAGGAGCTAAAAAAGCTCAAAGCCTTGGCTATAAAAAGGTTTATATAGCAGATTTTGATGTTCATCATCCAAATGGCACACAGCATACTTTTTATGAGGATGGTTCTGTATTTTTATTTTCTACCCACTGCTATCCTTATTATCCAGGAACTGGCAAAGAAGACGAAATAGGTTTTGGAGAAGGGCTTGGCACCACCTTAAACATACCCTTAAGAGCTGGCACCGGTGATGAAATTTATAAAGAAGTATATAATACAAAGTTTATAGATAGTTTTATGGCTTTTAAACCAGATATACTTCTTATCAGCGCAGGTTATGACCTTCATGAGAATGACCCTCTTGGTCCTATGAGAGTAACTTCAAAAGGCATAAAAGAGATTACAAGCATACTCATAAAAGCTGCAAAAGAGCTAAATATTCCAGTGGTGGCTACTCTAGAAGGAGGCTACAACTACGAAGCTACAGCACAAGGAATACTTGACACTATTACAAACATGATAAATGCATAAAAGCGTTCTTTTAAAAGAGGTCACAGATTTTTTATCAAACCCTTGTCCTAAAATCCATATAGACGCCACGATAGGACTTGGCGGTCATGCGAAAGCACTTTTAGAAGTATGTAAAGACACCTTCTTAATAGGGATAGATAAAGATGAAAACGCTCTTGAGATAGCAAAAGAAAATCTAAAAGGTTTTAATGTGGCGCTTTATCATAGTTCTTTTAAAAATTTTGATACCATATTAAAAGAAGAAGGATTTTCACACTTTGATTCTATACTCTTTGATTTTGGCGTATCTTCTTTACAACTAGACCAAGAAGAAGGATTTTCTTTTCAAAGGGAAGATTTTTTAGATATGAGGATGGATAAAAGAGCATCAAAAACCGCATACACTGTAATAAACACATATAAAGAAAAAGATTTAGCAGATATTTTTTCCAAATATGGAGAAGAGAGGTTATCTAAAAAAATAGCAAAAGCTATAGTAGATTATAGAAAGAAAAAACCCATAGAAACCACAACAGAACTTGCTAACATAGTATCATCATGCTATCCTCACAAGCATAGCAAGATACATCCAGCCACACGTGTATTTCAAGCCATAAGAATAGAGGTAAACGATGAGCTAGAAGATATAAAAATAACTCTTTCAAAGCTCCTTGATTTTGCCAAAGAGAATTCTAAACTTGCTTTTATATCCTTTCACTCATTAGAGGATAGATTGATAAAAGAGTTTATTAAGCATCATATTGATAAGCTTAAACTTTGCTCCAAAAAACCGATAATACCTTCTGATGAGGAGTTACTTTACAACAGAAGGGCAAGGTCAGCAAAACTACGTTGCGCAGAATTATGTTATAATGAAAAAAAGAATGAAGCTTTTAATATTTAGTTTTGCGCTTTTAATATTTAATATACTTTATTCTAGTTATGTAAAATACGAACATTACAAGCAAGCAAAGATGATAATAAAAATAAAGGATTTAAAAGCCAAAAATTTAGAGTTGGAGGCTTACATAACAGACAAGATAAACTATTATTCTGTAAAGGATTTTGCAAAGGGTAAAAATTATCAGCCGGTATCTTGGGGCGATATAACAT
Source organism: uncultured Aquificaceae bacterium (assembly GCA_964614295.1). GTDB lineage: Bacteria > Aquificota > Aquificia > Aquificales > Aquificaceae > Hydrogenobaculum. Next base: position 12,291 of record CAZTLC010000004.1, read on the forward strand.
TTTTAAATCAATGAGAAAACAAAGTCTCAATGTAAAATCCACTAGAAAGTTAAAGTTTATCATACTTGTAATCTTCATGCTCTATGGAGCAGTACTAGCAAGAGCCTTTTATATACAGGTAATAGCAGGAGAGAACTATGTTAAAAGGGTGTTGGCGGATTTTCCAAAAGGAAGGTTAATAAAAATAACCTCCTATAGAGGCTCAATATTTGATAAAAATGGACAACCGTTAGCTATAAGCTTACCAACCATATCTATATATGCATTTCCAAAACTAATAGAGCACAAAAATGAACTATCGGAAAAGCTTTCAAAAATACTCAATATACCAAAATATCAGATATTAAATATCTTAAACTCAAAAGATAGATTCGTGTGGATAGCAAGACATGTAGACCAATCCTACAAAGGTTTGGTAGAACAAGCTATTTTGGATACTGAAAATTCAAAAGGAGTGGGTATCCAAAACGATTTTAAAAGATTTTATCCAAACCACGATTTAGCGTCAAATCTCATAGGGTTTGTAGGATGGGGCGGTAAAGGTTTAGATGGAATGGAATACGCTTTAAATAAGTATTTGGGTGGCAAGCCCATAGAAGTGATGACAATTTTTGCACCAAAAGAAGGGAGGATGGTTTTAAGACCTCTTTCTATACAAGATGCGGGTACTCAAAACGATGTATATCTTACTATAGACATGGGTGTTCAATCTATAGTAGAAGATATCAAAAATCACTTGGTAAAAGAGTTCAATCCAAGAAGAGTGGCCATAGTAGTAGAAGATGTAAGGAATGGGAATATACTTGGTATGGCTACATACCCAGATTTTGATCCAAACAATTATTACAACTATCCCCAAAGAGATTGGAGAAATTCGGCAGTAACTGATATTTTTGAACCGGGTTCTGTCATGAAACCTTTTTTCTTGGGATACGCTATGGCAAAAGGTTATATACACAGAGGGGAAACCTGTAATGCCAATGGTGGTAGAGGAGACTTTTATGGGCATGTAGTAACAGACGTAGAGCACAACGGTATACTTACAATGTCTCAGATACTTATAGTATCAAGCAACGTATGTGCTATGAAAGTAGCGTCTCATCTTACAAGAGAAGATGCAGAAAATGTAGTAAATTTATTTCATCTAACAAAACCTTACGGTATAATCCCCGGCGAACAAGCTGGCATACTACCAAACTTTTACTATCCCATAAATCGTATGTTTGCCACCATAGGACAAGGTATAGCGGTAAATGCCCTAAACTTAGCAAACGCTTACGCTGCTCTTGCTACCGATAATCTTGTAAAACCCCATATCATAAGAAAGATAGTAAATCCTTTGGGAAAAGTAATTTATCATGAAAAAGTAGATATAATTCATAAGGATATATATCCAAAAAGCACAATAGACTGGCTTCATTATGCTTTAGAGCAAGTTGTGGAAAAAGGCACCGGGGTATATGCAAAGTCAAACCATTTTACTATAGCTGGTAAAACAGGCACATCTCAGATATTTAACTTTAAAACAGGCCATTACTCTTGGAGAAAAGTTGTAGCAGTTTTTGCTGGATTTTTCCCAGTATCAAATCCAAGATTCTCTGCTGTAATAGTAGCTTATGACCCTCATCCAAAAAACGGGGCTTTAGCTTGGGGTGGAAGCGTATCAGCCCCATACTTTAAAGAATTGGTAGACAGGATAAGCTTTTATTATGCTTTAAAACCAGACAAAACACCATTACAAAATGCATCCGGTAAAAACCAATGAAGTTTATAAACATCATTTTTGAAAATACAACTTGTTATGATGATTATTTAGAAAGGTTTCAAAAATTTTTATTTGAAAAAGGCTATATAATCTCTTCAAAAGCACAAAACTCTATTTTTATAACCAAAGGAAACTACAATCCCCTAAATTGGAATATAACATTAGAACCAAACGAAAAACCTTACCTCTTAAGAATGTTTTATCTTGACAAAGAATTAACATTAGAAAAAAATATTTTAAAAGAGTGCTATATAAGACAAACTCCTTTTGGGTATGATATTTTCACAGAAAATTTGGAGGTTTTTGGGCTTTTAAAAGAAAGATTTAAAGATTATATATATACCATAGACTATCAAAGTTTAGAAGAGATTGTAATAAAAACTCTAAAAGAGAAATCAAAGACGCTTGTTTGTGCTGAGAGCTGTACCGCTGGTATGATAAGCGCAAGCCTTGTGAATGTGGCTGGTTCATCGGCTGTGTTCTTGGGGGGATTTGTAGTTTATTCAAATGATTTTAAAGTGGGTTTTCTAAATGTTGATAAAAGCCTCATAGAAAAGCACGGGGCTGTATCAGAAGAAGTGGTAAGGGCTATGGCTCTTGGTGCATTAGAATACACAGATGCCGATATATCAATAGCGGTAAGTGGGATAGCAGGACCGGGGGGTAGCGAATTCAAACCCCAAGGTTTTACCTACATGGGAATAGGTACAGATGAAGATGTTTTAGTTTACAACTATACTTTCAAATCGGATAGAAATACAAACAGAAGACAAACTACAGCCTTTATACTATTTAGACTATTAAAGGATGTTCTTCACCACACCTTCTAAACTCTGAAAACCTGCTTTTGTGATAAAAACTTCTATCTCCTTACCCAATATATCTTCATCTGATACCACATTACACCATACATTTGTGGTAGTCCTACCAAGATATACATTGTCTTTCTTATCCTCTATGAGGACTTTTTGAAGGGTATTTTCATATCTTTTCATAAGCTTTGAAGTGATGGCTTTTTGTATTTCTAAAAGTCTTTTCATCCTATCGGTTTTTACTTCATCCGTTAAATCATCTTCCATGTAGTAAGCAGGTGTATTTGGACGCTTTGAGTATTTAAAAGAGAAAACTTGCTCAAACTCTACAGTTTTCACTACATCTAAGGTATGCTCAAAATCCTCTTCAGTTTCTGTGGGAAAACCTACCATGATGTCTGTGGAAAAGCTCATATCTTTTATCTTTTCTTTTAATTTTTCTATCCTATTTAGATAATAAGCTTTTGTATAGTTTCTTTTCATAAGTTCCAATATTCTATCGGAGCCAGCCTGAAAAGGAAGATGTATATGATTAGTCATATTAGGAAGATTTGCCATAACTTCTATAATCTCATCTGTTAAATCTTTTGGATGGCCTGTGGTAAACCTTATCCTTTTTATTCCATCTATCCTTGATATATTTTCTAAAAGCCTATAAAACGGATAACCTATATCTTTGCCATACGCCGTAACATTTTGGCCTATAAGGTGTATCTCCATTACACCATTGTCTACCAAAGATTTTATCTCGTTTATCACACTCTCTGGAGTTCTACTTCTCTCTTTTCCTCTTGTAAAAGGCACCACACAATAAGTACATTCTTTATCGCACCCTCTCATGATGGTTACATAAGCTGAATAATCGTTATCTCTTACGGTAGGGTAAGAATCCAACATATTTTCAAGAGGGTCTTCTTGCTCTAAAATTTCAATAGCCCTATTACCAAAACTTAATTCCTGCAATAGATTTGGTAGACGATGTATATTTTTAGTGCCAAAGACCATGTCCACAAAGGGCATTTTAGAAGCTATCTCATAACCAGCCCTTTGAGCCATACATCCACATACTCCTATCTTTACATTCGGGTTTTTTGCTTTTAACCTCTTCATCTCTCCAAGGTGAGACCATACTTTTTGGTCAGGTTTTTCTCTTATAGTGCATGTATTCAATATCACCAAATCAGCTTCCTCTTCTTTAGAAGCCGGTTCGTATCCTTGAGTTTGCAAGATACCCTTTATCTTCTCAGAATCGTTTATGTTCATTTGACAGCCATAAGTTTTAATAAAGTATTTCATAGTCATTTAATTATAAGCCTAAAAACTCATCGTTAAAATGAACTAAATCAGTGACTAGCACATCTATCTATAGCCACTTCACCGCTATAACCTACCCTCAAAAGGTTTATATTGCCTTTTGTAATCCTTATTTTAACAGGTATTCTTTGGGCTACTTTTGTGAACTCACCAGCGGTGATATCCCTTGGTATAAGAGCAAATTTTGCAGCAGAAGCTCTTAAAATCTCAGATACAACACCCTCGTAATGTTCGTTTGGCAATGCATCTATGTGTATATGCACCAAACAACCTTTCTTTATACCATGAAGTTTCGTTTCATCTATTATATCAAGTATATAAACAGATTTTGGGTCATAAATAGCGTATATGGGCTGACCTGGTTTTACCACATCACCAACACTGACAAACTTCTTTACAATGTATCCAGATATTGGGCTAGTGAGTTCTGTTTCTGCAATCATATCTGCCACATTTTGAAGTTTGGCTTTCAAAGATTTTATCTGATTTTCTGTAGCATCTATCTTTTGGCTTAGCTCTTTCACTTGTTTTTGATTGTTCTTTGCTATAGCCACACCGATATTTTGGGCTTTTGAAAGAGAAGCCATAGCGTTTGCTTGGTTTAGAAGGGCGTTTTTCTCGTTTAAAAGGTTTTTAAGCTCTGTTTCCTTTTCTTCAAAAGCGTGTCTTGATATAACACCATCTTTATAAAGTCTATGAAATCTTATATAGTCTTTACGCACCAAAGATATCTTAGCATCTAAAGCCTTTACCTTATTCATAATTGATTGCATATTCTGAGTAGCTTCCATGGTTTTGTAAAGATTTGCAGTAGCCTCTAAGTTTGTGCCTACCAAAAGCCTATCCCTTTGAATCTTGTATAAATTTATTTCGCTTTCAAGCTCTTTTATCTGATACTTCAAAGCTTTGTACTCTAACTTGTAATCTGTATCGTCAATCTTTGCCAAAGGCTCTCCCTTTAAGACTTTGTCTCCTTCTTTCTTAAAGAGTTTTATAATCCTACCACTATCCCTCCTATAAGCTACATCTGTAAAAGTATTGGCCTCCACAAACACTGCATCAGATACAGCATGGGTTATACGATAATATATCCATCTAAAAGCCACTATAGAAAATATTACTATAAGAATTACTAATACAGCTATACCGATTTTTTTATTTCTGTTCATAGGCCACTACCTCTATAAGTTTATAAACTGCTAAAGCGTAAAGATACCTACTTTTTACTATATCAGTTCTTGCCTTCGTAAGATAATCCTCTGCATCTATCACATCTGTATTTGTACCAAGTCCTACTTTATATTTCTCAGAAGCTATCTTATAGTGCTCTTTTGCATCTTTTAATTCTGAGTTTGCTAAAGCTATATCCTTCTCAGCGGTTATTAGAGATTCATAAGCGGATGTCACTTGAAGCTTAACATCGTTTTCAAGCTTTTTATAGTTAACTTCCGATTGCTTGTAAGCTAAAAACGCTTGATGTACTTGATGAAATCTTTTAAGACCACCAAAGAGTTTCCAAGACAACCCAGCACTCACAAGGTCTTGATAGTAAGGAAGACCAGGAATTTCATCTGAGTATCCATATCTTGCCTCCACATAAGCCTGTGGAAGGTATGTAGATTTTACTAAAGATTGGTAGTCTTTTGCTTTTTCTATTATAGCCCTTCCATATTTCAATATAACTCTATTTCTTAAAGCTATATCTATAAGTTCATTTAGATTATATTTTCCAAGAGGATTTGATAAAGAGCCTATATCTTCTAAATGATGCACGGGTCTTCCTATCAGATTTGAAAGCTTTTGAAGATAAACTTTGTATTCACCTTGGTCTTGAGTAAGTTTTTCTTTTGCTTGATTTAACTTTACCTTTGTCTGAAGTATATCTTTAAAAGCCACAAGACCTTGCTCGTACATCTTTTTTACATTGTAAAGATGTCTTTCGTAATCTTTTACCTCTTTTTTATCAACGTCTATCAACTTTTTCATGACCAAAGCACCTATATAAGCATCCATTACATCTATCTTTATATCTGTCTTAACAGATGTAAGCATGTAATCTTGAGCTATCAAGTCATCCTTAGACATCTTATATTTGTAAAAACTTGGCATATCAAAAAGAGGTTGCTTAAGGCCAAAAGTCCACTGAGTAAAGTGACCTTTTTGAAAAACAAAACTGGTATTTCCCTCTGGTATAGCAAGTTTCTTGCCTACATTGACATTGGCATTAAAATCTATAGTAGGTAAGAAGTTACCAAAAGCTTCTTTTTTCTTTAGAGCTGCTATTTTAGTATTTAGCTTTTGATATAAAATATCTGTATTGTTCTTTATAGCAGAGTCTATAGCTTCTTTGAGGCTTATACCAAAAGATATCTGACTAAAAACCAAAAAACCCAAAAGATATTTTCTCATAACACTCTCAATTCAGTGAGAGCCTTTTCCCATATGGGTTTTGGGTTTTCTTTGGTAAATATGTATATTTCAAGAAGATGTTTTGATAGTCCCAAAAGCATGTGAGCTTTATAATCTTCTTTGACACCGCAGAGATTTAAAACCTCTTTTGTTTTATCTAAAAATATAAGCCTTCCCTCCTTATAAAATTGTTTAAATCTATCATCAGTGCACATACCTTCAAAAAGAAGCACACCAAAAAGCTTGCTCTTCTCAAGCATTTTATCAAAACCATCTATAAAAAATTTTTTCTTTGCCTCTTTTGCCTTACCAGCTTTAGCAAGCTTTATGGACTCTTCTGCGTTCTCTAAAAGTTCCTTTCTTGACATCATAAGGATACTTATGAAGAAATCCTCTTTTGATTTGAAATAAACATAGAAAGTGCCATGAGCTACATTTGCTTTTTCTGTGATATCAGATATCTTTGTCTTAGTAAAACCTTTCTCATAGAATAACTTTATACCAGCATCTATTATGGATAACTTAGTTTCTAATGCTTTCCTTTTCTTTCTTTGCCTTGGCTTTGCCATCTCCTCTTCAATTTTACTTACTGACTCGTCAACCATAATTAAATTATAACAAACCTTCTAAGAATTTGTCAAGAGTTGATTTATCATAATTGGACATATACCTTGCCACGTATTTACCTATTATATCTGTCTCAACATTTACATAGTCTCCTACCTTTTTAGCATATAGGTTAGTATGTTCCCACGTATGGGGTATAATATTTATCCTTATAAAATCTTCAAACACATAGTTTATGGTAAGACTTATTCCATCTATGGCTATAGAACCTTTTGAAACCACCATAAGTTTATAAGAGGATGGTATATATATATCAAGCTCTCTATGCTTTCCTATATTTTTTATGCTTTTGATAGAAGATATAAAATCCACATGCCCAAGCACAATATGACCATCAAGCCTTGAAACACCAGCAAGCATAGACCTTTCAAGATTAACGGGATCACCAGTTTTAAAATATTGAAAATTTGTCCTCAACATCGTCTCGGGCGATACATCAAAACAAAAACCATCTTTGTCCTTTCTTACCACCGTAAGGCAAGCACCGTTTATGGCTACACTATCACCTATTCTCACATCTAAAGAAGATTTTACGCAGAGCCTAGTGTTTTCTTGAGCTTTTGATATAGAAGCTATAAAACCTACTTCTTCTATAAGACCTGTAAACATTAAAAGTCTTCCGAAGGCCTTCCGTAATAAAAACCCTGCACAAAATCTGGTTGAATTTTACTAGCATACATTGCATCTTCTTCAGTTTCTATGCCTTCTAAGAGGATTTTATAACCAGAACTTTTTAAACCTTCCGCAAGCCACGGAAGCATATCTTTACCTCCTTTTAAGAAAAACCTGTCCAATTTTACGATATCCGGTTTTATCACATTTAACTTCTGAAAAGACGAATGTTCGGTGCCAAAATCATCTAAAGCTACACCAAAACCAAGGTATTTTAATTCATTTACCAAGTAGCCTATAGATTCTAGGGGTTCCTTTTCTTTTCTTTCCGATATCTCAAACATTACATCCTGAGAATTCACCATATCTTCTAAAAGGTGTTTCATGTGTTTTTTATTTTTTTTAAATATGTTTACAATCCTAAGAGGCATATTTATAAAAAGTTTTGGTTTTGGATTCACATTCAAACTTTTTATCTTTTTAACAGCCATATCTATAACATACTCTTCAAAAGCATATATGATATTAGAAGAATATACAAGGTCTATAAAAACATAAGCTGGTATCATCTCTCCAGATTCTGATACCATTCTCATAAGCACTTCATAACCGTATAGACTTTTTGTCTTAAAATCTAATACTTTTTGAAATACAGGGAAGAGCCTTTTGTCTTCCATTGCTTTTACCAAATCTGATATACCTATACTAAACCTATTTTTTCTAATCAGATTGCATACAACCACTTTGTTGTAATTGTAGGTATTAGATTGAGAAGAGCTGATATTATCCTTTTTCAAGCAAGATAGAGCATTATCAAGCATCTCTTCAAATGTATCGCCGTGCTCAGGAAAAGAGGCTATAGATGCACTAAATGTAATATTTTCATCTTTAAAATCTTTTTCTCTTATCTTATGTTCAAAAGTCTTTCTTATGCGTTCTTCCACTTTGATAGCCCCAGCCACATCAGTGTTTGGCAGGATAACAAGAAAACTACCACCTTCATATTTGCCAGCCACATCACTTTTTCTCAGACTCTCTTCCATGCTTTCTGCCAGTGTTATGAGCACGTCGTTTCCTTTCTCATAACCAAATTTTTTATTTATACCTCTTAAATTATCAACATCTAAAATAAGCAATGAAAGGTGTTTGTTTTCTCTCTCACTATAAGCCACAAGCTTTCTTCCTATCTCTTCCAAACATCCAATAGAGCTTATAAATGTTTCCTTGAAAAGTTCCAACAAACTAATTGGCATCCTATCTTTTTTCATAATGTAGAACTCACCCCGTAAATTACATCATGATAAATA
>CAZTLC010000004.1:21236-27791 GCA_964614295.1 uncultured Aquificaceae bacterium
TCCTATCTTTTTTCATAATGTAGAACTCACCCCGTAAATTACATCATGATAAATACTAAGAAGGGCTTTTGCACCCTCCCCAGCAGCAGTTATTATCTGCTTGGCAAAGATATTTGTGCAATCTCCAGCCGCATAAACACCTAGCAAAGATGTCCTATTGTTTTGGTCTATTATTATTTCACCCCATTTGTTTAGTTTTATACCGCTATTTACAAAAAGCTCAGTGTTTGGTTTTGTACCTATCTCTACGAAAACTCCATCTGTTTCTATATCATAAATTTTTTGGTTTTTCATATCTTCTAATTTAATACCGACAACACCTATATTTTTATCCACATATATCTCAATAACTTTATGATTTGTAAGGGTTTTTACCTTTTGGTTGTTTAAAACCTTGTTTTGTAAAGTTTCGTCAGCTTTAAATTTATCAGTGTACTCTACTATCGTTATAGAAGATGCATAGTTTATAAGTTGTTCTGCCGCTTCAAAACCAGAATTTCCACCACCTACCACCACAACCCTTTTATTTTTATAAAAAGGTGCATCACAAGTATAACAATAAGACACGCCTTTTCCTATACCCTCTTGTTCTCCTTTTACACCAAGTTTTCTATGGTCAGCACCAGTGCATATTAAAACGTTTTGGGCTTTTATAGTAATTTCATTTGAAAGAGATATAGAAAATTCGTGCTCTTTAAAAGCCCTAAAATCTATCACTTCAGCATACAAAGGAGACACTTCCAAATACTCAAGCTGTTCTATGAGTCTTTGGACAAAGCTGATACCATCTATATTTTTAAAACCCATGTAATTTTCTATGTCACCAGAGGTAAGTATCTGGCCACCTATATCCTTTGTTACCAAAACAAAATCCATCTTCTTTCTAGCAGCGTATATAGAAGCTGCCACTCCAGCCGGACCGCCCCCTATTATCACAAGCTTTTTATCCATCTTTATCCCTTCTTATATAATCCACCAACCTTGCCAGCAAACTAGCAAGATACGTCATATCTTTCAATCTCTTTGAAAGAAGTAAAATAGAGCTTGCTATAACAATCCAAAATATGGTAATAACCACCATACATATAGCTATAACGCCTAAAAAAAATGTATCCACATCCATATTATAACATCTTTTTCAAGATATCAAACAAAGCATTTATGGCTTTTCGCCTATGAGATATCTCATTTTTATGTTCTATACTTGCAAGGCTTACATTATAACCATCTGGTATAAAGATTGGGTCGTATCCAAAACCAAAATTTCCAGAAGGCTCTTTCGCTATATGGCCTTTTAGTTCACCCTCTCCAAATACACCTTGAGAGTTTGACATAATAAGCACCATAGCACTTACAAACTTTGCTCTTCTGTTTTCTTCGTGTTCTAAAAGCCTCAAAACTTTAAGATTGTTAAGTTCATCTTTTGAAAGACTAAAATCTTCTTTTGTTAAAACATGAGCTCCAAATTCGTCCTTATAAAATCTAGCAGAGTAAACCCCAGGTTTTCCACCAAGAGCCTCTATCATAAGCCCAGAATCATCCGCCAAAGAAGGTATCCCAAAAGTCTCATAGTAAGCTTTGGCTTTAAGATAAGCGTTTGATAAAAATGTGTTGGCATCTTCTTCCACTTCAAGCTCATAGGGAGGTTTTATAAACTCTACGTTTAAGGCTTTTAAAATAGAAGATATCTCCTCAAACTTCTTTTTATTAGAGGTGCAAATCATGATTTTCATAAGTTTATTCTATCCTAATTTTTATTTCCATATCAATAGTAGAGTCTATAGGCATTTGGTTTTTAGTGGCTGGGAAGAATTTCCAATTTGATAGTTCTTTTTGAAGAAGAGCGTTTAAACTTGGGTTTGGAGTTGGCGTTAGTAAAATAGCCTTAGCTGAGCCGTCTTTCCTTATATAAAACTTTACTTTTAAAACAAGTTCTTTTACATCTGGTAAAAGGCTCTGAGGTATACTGGGTTTTGGACTGTAAAGGGCTTTTGGAGGAGTGTAGGCATTTTTGAAATAATCTCCTCCAGCATTTTCTCTTGGTTTTGTAGGTAAAGAAGGTATGTTTGGTGGGGCTTTTGAAGGAAGGTTTGTTGGGGTATTGCTTGAAATAGGGGTGGTTTGGGTCTGATAAGATGTGCTGTTTATGTTGTTATTAACAGTGTGTGTGGGATTGGTTGATGGTTTAGAAACCGTCTTCGTAAGCTTTTGAAAATGTGTGATAGATTTTGGTTTTTCAATGGGTTTTTTGATAGTTTGCTTTGGGGCCTGTTGATTAGTGGGTTTTGGAATTTGAGTAGGTGTATTTTCAATAACTTCTGGGGCTTTTAAAATAACAATTTCTTCAGGATTTGATGGTTTTTTTGCTTTTAAAGAGAGGTTGAAAACAAATATTATGCTTATCCAAAAAGCCAAAGACAAGAAAAAAGATAGTAGATAATCTCTATTGATACTCATTTTGATTTTAGCGCTATAAGAAGGTGGAAAAAGCCTGCGTTTTGAGCTTTTAACATAGCCTTTACCATAAGACCGCTTGGTGCTTCTTTATCAGATGCAATGATAACATAGTTTTCGGGGTTAAAATGGGTTTTGAGATAATTTCCCAAAGCATCAATACTAACAGGAATTTTGTTCACATATATAGTTTGGTCTTTGGATATACTTATGGTGATAAGCTTGTTTTTGTTAGGAAAAGAAGAGGCTTGGCCTCTTGGAAGATTTACCTTTATAGAGTTTAGATGTTCCATTGACAAAGAGGCAAGCATAAAGGTAACCAGTAAAAAGAACATCACATCTATAAGCGGTATTATCACTATCCTTGCTTTTTTTGGTTCTCTTGGTCTTTTTAGCTTCATGTTTCACCTTTTGTCATCTTTATATGGGCTATAAGCTTTGTGCCAAGGCGCTCCATCTCGTCTAAAGTAAAAGATATAACTTTAGAAAGATAGTTGTATCCAAAAAGCGCCACGATAGCCACCAAAAGCCCCATGGCGGTAGAGATAAGCGCTTCTGCCACACCACCGGTCACTTCCTTTGGTGCCACTACACCGCTTGAACCTATGATACCAAAAGCCTTAATCATGCCTATCACAGTTCCAAGAAGCCCTATCAGAGGCGCTGCAGTGATGGAGGTATCCAAAAGCCACATACCCCTTGAAAGCTTAGAAGATAGGTGCATAGCTTCATCCTGAGCCACAGACTCTATCCACCATATAGGCGTGCTAGAGGTTTCTGATTTGTTTGAGGCTTTTAATATAGTCTTAAAAAACTTTACATACACATTTGCATCAGATTTTGATTCCAAAAGCTTGGAAAAATCATCCAAATTAAAATCATAAGATTCAATAGCGTCATGAACATCTTTTGGAATACTTGCATTTTTGACAATGTTTATGAGTCTTTCAATGATTATAGAAAGTGCTAACACCCCAAGAAAAAACAGAATGATTACTGCTATACCAAAACTAAACATATATTATTCTCCTTAAAAGCCTAAAAAACGAAACTTATGGTAATACCCTTTTAGCAAACAAGAAATGTCTTACTAAGTATGGGTCGTTGGCCACATCATCTATTATAACTCTTCCATAAACAGAAGAAGCCTCTATCATCTTGCCGTTGCCGATGTAAATACCCACATGCGATATTCCTGGTTTGTAAGTATCTTGAAAAAACAACAAATCTCCTGGTTTTAGATGATGTCTTACGATTTTTCCGTATCTTGCCTGTTCTTCAGCAGTTCTAGGTAAATTTATACCAAGTTGCCTAAATACATCTTGAGTAAAAGCAGAACAATCTATACCATACCTTGAATTGCCACCAAATCTATATGGCGTGCCAAGGTATTGAAAAGCCACTTCTTTTAGCTTTCCTACCAAATTTTTGTATGAACCTCTATAAGAGTAAGAGGGGCTCTCATAAGTATAAGAAGCGGGGATAGGCTCCCCGTCAGCAAAAGTCACATGTTGCCTGATGTACTCACCTATGATATCGGTTCTTCCTCCAACGTTAGGATTGGCATATTCTCTTATGATGTGCTTTATAGGGTCTCCTAAGCTCATCCCTGCACCAAACATCAATATACCAAAGGCTATCAATATCTTTTTCATAAAAGCCTCCTAAAACGTTTTATCTATGCTCACATACAAAGTACGCCTTTGGGCGTATTGGGGTCCAAAAACCCCTATACCTTGATCCCTCAACTCGTAAACGTTGTTAAATAAGTTTACCACATAAACGTTTACATTGGTATGACCAAAAGCTTTTGTATAAAAGTCCTTCGTAATCCCTACATTGGTCTGGAAGTAAGAAGGTCTATGGGTGGTATTTGGTGGATAGTCACCGCTCGCAAGCCCAGACCCATATACGTTATCGGCATAAAGAGTTATATCTTTAAGAGGCTTATAATATCCTCCAAAAGAAAAAGTATATGTTTGGTCATGGTCCATATATATGTAGTTGTTTTGAAGGTATTGAAGCTGGTCTGCAGTAAAATTGTATTGCTGGTCTATGGCGTCTTCTGCTCTTGCCACAGAGTATGCAAAGTTTAAATAAGCCCCATAATCTCTTTTCATCTTTGATAGGTTTAGGTTTATACCGTATTCTTTACCGTGTTTGTAGTTAAAAGGCGTTAAGACCCTTGCGTTTCCAAACTGCCCATCGTCTAAAACATCGTGTATCTCTTGATAATAAGCATCAAGCATCAAAGAGGTAGAATCAGGAAACCTATGGCTTAATCCTATATCGTAATAGCTGCTTCTTTGAGGAAGCACAAAATACCCTATCTGGTCTGGTGATAAGCCACTTGCCGCTATAGTGTCTGCCGTAGTCCCTTGAAGCACCGAGGCATTTTGCTTAGTGACTAAAAGCATAGGAGCAGGTGTAAAAAATCTTCCGTAGCTTATGTGAAAAGCTGTAGACTTTGAATAGTCATACACCAAAGATGCCCTTGGGCTAAGCTGGTCGGTTTTAACAAACTGGTCTATATAATCAAACCTAAGCCCGTATATGAAGTGAAGTTTTTTCAAAATATGCCAATTGTCTTGAGCATAGTAACTAAACGTATATCCAGTTTTTGCGTTTGAATAGGCAAAAGAGATTGGTGTAGTAGAAGTTTGATTTAGATTTGCATCAGCAGGAAATGCATACGTAAGAAAGTTTCCTATAGACCTCTCGTCCTGGAAAAACAATCCTGTTTTTATCTCATGGTTCGCTATCTTATGAGATATATCAAATTGAATACCGCCAGAAGCATCTTGATATTTAGAATCTGTAGCTTGACCTGTGTATATCAAGTCTCCCACCAAATCTGGTATATAGTGTATCTTTGAATAAGTGCCAAACACATCAAAATGATACTTGGTGTTTTGAGAGTATTCACCATCCAAGGCACCTATGATAAAGTTGTAATCTTCATGTTGATTATCGTTAACGATAGTGGGTGGATAGTTAGAAGAATTATAGCTGTTGCCACCTATCGTTACATCATAGCAACTTGAAGATGGTGATGCATAAGAACAAAGGGCTGTTGGATTATCTTGATTTGGTATCTGATACTGAGCAAATACAGAACCTATCACCAAAGAAAGCCTATTTTCTGGGTTTAAAAGATAAGAAAAGTAAGTAAAATAATCTTGGGTTTGAGACCTATCGTGTATAGGATGTTTGGTAGGGGCTTGGAGTCCATCATGATTTTGAAGATACTGAGCGGATACAAAATAGCTAAACTTACCAAGGGTATTCTCATCATCAAAATGTCCTCCAAAAGTGGAGTCTGTGCCAAGTATCATACCCACAGAACCACCCTTTTGAAATCCTTGCTTTGTAATGATATTTAATATACCTGCCGTATGGAGCCCATACTCTGGTGGGACTACTCCTGTGATAAAGTTTATAGATTCTATAGCCCTTGTGGGCACCACAGAAGAAAAACCAGCCAAGTCTATGGGAAGATAAGAACCGTTTATCCTATATTGGATGTTTGCATGGTCTCCTCTTACATGTATTTGACCGGAAGTATCTTGTACAACACCAGGAGAAGTATAAAGCACCACGCTGTTTACACTTTGGTAAGAACTAAGAGGAAGTGTTTTTATAAAATCGCTGGTGAGTTTTTGGCTTAGAAATCCTTTATTGACTGTAGGAGCTTCGTAAAGTCTTTTATAAACATACTCTACTTTGAGCTTTTTAGGAGCTATTGATATGTCTATCGGAGTTTTTGAGGTAATTATCTTAACAGTAGGTTTATAGCCTTTTTTTAAAGCTTTTAGAGCAAAAACCTTAAGGTTTGTATTTATATGAAAAGTGCCGTTCTTGTAAGATTTTGTTTGATAAAGAACTTTCCCATCGCTGTTTACCACTTCCAAAATTACACCTTCCACTGGCTTTCCAAGGGTGTCTTTCACTACACCTTGATAATCAAAAGCATAAGCTTGCGCCACTAAAAAAGAAAATGCAAATAAAACTTTTTTCATACATGCCTCCTTTAAGATTTAGGGTTTTTAAAAAAGTTTTTACTAAAAGCCAAATACCCTAAACCAAAGGAGGTGAACGAGA
>CAZTLC010000005.1:0-1945 GCA_964614295.1 uncultured Aquificaceae bacterium
TTGTTTTATTTTCAATTTTAGCGAGCTTTTGTTAAGCCTCTCTCATGATATAATAATATGTTATGAGAGTAGGCATAATAGGCGATGGGCAGCTTGCCATGATGAGCATTATCAAAGGACTAATGATGAATATAGACTTTGCTGTCTTATCCTCCGAAGGGGATTCACCAGCTTCCTATGTAACTAAATATGTATTTAAAGAAAATCAAATAGAGGAGTTTGTGGCTTTTAGTGATGTAATAACTTATGAGTTTGAGCATTTTGATAAAAGGATATTTGAGTCTCAAAAACTGCTTGATAAGCTCTATCCTGGCAAAAAACCCATTGAACTAAAACAAAATAGACTTTTAGAGAAAAGGTTCTTAGCAGAACACAACTTTCCCACTATACCTTTTTACGAAGCAAAAGACAAAGATGAAGCGTTTGAAATAATAGAAGATTTAAATAAAGAAGTAGTAGTGAAAACTATATCAAACGGTTATGACGGGAAAGGCCAATATATAATACATACAAGAGAGGATGTAGAACTTTTAAAAGAAAAGCTAAAAGATTCAACTGATGCGTTTCTAATAGAAGAATTTTGTCATTTTGATTTTGAGATATCTTTAATAGCCGGCGTCTCAAAAGATAATATCGTTTTTATGCCGATGACAAAAAATATACATAAAAATGGGATTTTGCTATACAATCATACAGATTCTTTTGCTATAGAAGTTCAAGAAAAAGCCAAAGCCATCACCACAAGGCTTTTAAAAGCTCTTGATATAAAAAAAGGGATCTTGGCGGTAGAATTTTTTGTAAAAGCCAAAGACATCTATATAAACGAATTCGCCCCAAGAGTGCACAACACAGGACATCACACGTTAGATGATGCTGAGTTTTCCCAGTTTGAATTGCTTTTAAGAACAATATTAGATATGCCTATATACTCCCCTTCTCTTACAACACAAGGTGGCATGATAAACATAATAGGAAATATAAACCTCACAAAAGAGCTTTTAGATGCAGTATGCTCTTTAGAAGGTGCTAAGCTTTATTGGTATAGAAAAACACCAAGAGAAGGTAGAAAAATGGGTCATATAAACGTAGTAGGAAAAGACACTGAAGAGATAAAAGCTAAAATAAGAAATTTGTCTAAAGTTTTATACCCATCTTTAAATGTATGGTAAAATTATAAACTTATGAAGACATCAATGATAAGCCCAAAAGCAGAAATAGGTCAAAATGTGGAGATAGGTGAATTTTGCATCATAGAGGATGGTGTAAAGATAGGCAACAACGTAAAAATAAAAAATAAAGTCCTTATACGAAAAGGAAGTATCATAAAAGACAATGTAAAGATATACGACGGAGCCATAATAGGCGAGGACCCTCAGCACTTAAAAGATGACGGCGAAGGCTCTACAGTGGAGATAGGTGAAAATACCATTATAAGAGAATACGTTACCATACATAAAGGCACTACCTTTGATAAAAGAAAGACCACCATAGGGGCAAACGTTTTTTTAATGGCTTATTCCCATGTGGCTCATGATTGTATAGTAAAAGATGGCGTTATCATGGCAAACTGTGCTACATTGGGCGGACATGTGGAAGTAGGAGAGTATGCTTTTATAGGAGGGCTTTCAGCAGCTCATCAGCATACCAAAATAGGTGCGTATGCTATGGTAGGAGGGTTAAGCGGTGTATCTTTAGATATACCACCTTTTGTAAAAGCTTCTGGCCCTCATGCTAAACTCTTTGGTATAAATACGATAGGCCTTGAAAGAAGAGGATTTTCAAAAGAGGATATAGAAATTATAAAACATATTTATAAGATAATTTTTAGAAGTGGAAAACTAAAAAAAGATGCTATAGAAGAGGTGCTTAGCTTATACAAAGACAACAAATATGCTCTTATGTTTGTGGATTTTATTAAAAGCTCAAAACGTGGTGTAGCAAGAGA
>CAZTLC010000005.1:2045-9168 GCA_964614295.1 uncultured Aquificaceae bacterium
TTCTTCGTAAAAGCCTATATTTAGATAGCGCTCTTGTCTTTTTTGAACAATTTCATCTATACTGTATTTCAATATCTCGTTTAGGGCTTTTCGTAGAAAGAATTTAACGTTTAGAAATGTAAGCCTATGAGATAGATGGGCTCCGCAGTAAGGTTCTGGGATTATGCAATCTACGATACCAAGCTCATATAAGTCCTGTGCTGTTATTCTTAAAGATTTTGTAGCCTCTTGTACTTTTGATTGGTCTTTATAGAGTATGGCAGCGCAACCTTCTGGTGATATCACAGAATACCAAGCATTCTCAAGCATGAGGAGTTTATCTGTAACCGCCAAAGCTAAAGCCCCGCCAGACCCACCTTCTCCTATTACAACAGTTACTATATGTGTTCTTAGGCTTCCCATAAGCTCTATGCTAGTAGCGATAGCTTGGGCTTGCCCCCTTTCTTCAGCCCCTATGCCGGGATAAGCCCCAGCGGTATCCACAAATGTAATAACAGGTATTTGAAACTTTTCGGCCAGCTTCATAACCCGCTGTGCTTTTCTATATCCTTCTGGATGAGCCATGCCAAAGTTCCTATATATCTTATCTTTAGTATCCCTTCCCTTTTGATGTCCTATGACGCACACACTTTTATTGTAAAATTTTGCGAATCCAGATATGATGGCTGGGTCATCTTTGTAACATCTATCTCCGTGAAGTTCCACAAAATCTTTGAAAATAGCTTTTATATAATCAAAGGTTTGAGGTCTTTCGTTGTGTCTTGCTATACTTACCCTATCCCATGGGCTTAGGCTTTTACAAAACTCTTTTGATATTTGCTTTAATTCTCTTTGGAAACTCCTTAACTCCTTCTCTACTTCTATTTTTCCCTGTTTGTAGAGTATCTTAAGCTGGTCTATTTTAGTCTTAAGCTCCTGTATATCTTTTATCGTCATTTCTTGCCCCTTCTATAAGATTTTTTATAGCCGGTTTGTTTCATAGCGTTTTTAATCCAATCAGACATGGCTTTTTTAGATATATACGCCTCCTCTGGTACCTCTTGGTTTAGTTTTTGAGCGAGAGCCTTTGCAAAAGATATCTGTTTTTCTGTGGGCAAATTGCTATCCTCAGAATCTTCTTCCTTCTTTTGATGATGTTCTTCTATAAAAGCTTTTATGGTCTCATAATCTGTAGAATGAGGAGGCTTGATATTTTTTGCTCTTGCCAAGGATTTTGCAAACTCTATCATTTTCTTAGTGGCCATAGGCACTTTTGACATCTCTACAAATTTAAGACGGTCTATGTTATCTGATACAAACTCTTTTATGTTGTGCATAAACCTTATATAGCCTTCTTTAGATTTTCTTTCTTTGTATATCCTATCAAGCTCTTCTTCCCAGACGGTAGTCATCTCTGGTTTTGAAACATCGCTATCTTTTAAAGATTTTATAAGCTCTTCTCCTTTTAGAGTAGGAAGCAAAGATTTGTCTATCCTTGATATGTATTTTCTCTCCAAAAGCGTCTCTATAATGGAGGCTCTTGTGGCAGGAGTCCCGAGCCCAAGCTTTTCCATAGTCCTAAGGAGGGTGCCTTCCGTATAAAGAGCAGGGGGTTTGGTAAACCTTTGTAAGGCTTCTAAAGATTTTTTATAAACATTGTCTTCTGGTTTTAAGCTTTTAACATAATTAAAATCTATATTTTTAAAGTTTTCACCCTCTTCATCGTCTGTCAGAGCTTCTTTATAAGGTTTGTACAAGGAAAGATAGGTTTTTTGATACTCTTCTTTTGTGAGGGTTTCTATATTTATATTGGATAAGAATATAAACTCGCCTAAAAGTGTTTTGATGGTTATTATAGCATATTCATAAGGTTCCATAAAAGCACCTATGAAGCGTCTTAGCACAAGGTTGTATATATTTTTTTCTTCTTGAGAAGCGCCTTCCGGAAGAGGTCCAAATGGTATCAAAGCATGATGGTCTGTTAGTTTTGAACTATCAAACACCCTTTTCCCTACTTTATTTATATTTTTAGACAAGAAATCAAACATATCTTTGTCCACCAACTTTTTCAATATATCTTTAACAAGTTTCTTGGTACCCTCATCTTCACCAAGATAGTTTGAATCTGTTCTTGGATAAGAAAAGCATTTATAAGTCTCATATAGCTTTTGGGCTATATTTAGCGTCCTCATAGAAGAATATCCGTATATCCTGTTAGCTTCCCTTTGCAAAGAAGTTAGTGAGTGTAAAAGTGGAGGATTTTCTTTTCTTTTGGTGATTTTTATATCCTTTACAATGGCTTCTTCTATATTTTTTAGCTTTTCTATGATTTGATTTTTTGATTCTTCTAAAAGCGGTGTAAACTTTGTACTGAAAGATTTAGACTTTATTTGATTTTCATCGTCTTCTTCTAAAGCATCTTTGAGGGTTTTGTATAATTTTTCTTGGGCTTTATCAAGTGTTAAAAGTCCTACGTAAGATTTTGACGTATCTTTTGGGTCTCCAAAAACTCCTTTTATTATGTAATACTCCTTTGGTATAAACTCCTTATTTTCTTTATATCTATCAACTATTAACTTTAAGGTGGGGGTTTGAACTCTACCCACAGACCAAACACCACCACCGGCTTTTACTGTCATTAACCTCGTTAGATTTATACCCACTATCCAATCTGAGTGAGAGCGAGCGAGCGCTGAATAATAAAGGCTATCAAACAAAGAAGCATCTTTTAGATTTTCCATCTCCCTTATTATCACTTCTTTTGTAAGAGCATCAGAAGTCCAAAATCTTTTCACAGAACCTCTGAAATGGTTTAACATCAGTATAAGCCTTGCTATCAACTCCCCTTCTCTTCCAGCATCTGTGGCAATCACCACCTCATCTACTTCTTTTAAAAGCTTAGATATCACTTTAAACTGACTTGAAGTTTTGTCTATTACTTTGTATTTAAAGGTTTCTGGTAAGATAGGAAGCGTTTCTAAGCTCCATTTTCTTGGGGCTATATCGTCATCTATCTCCACCAAATGCCCTATAGCCCAAGTGATATATAGATTTTTTTCTTTGCACTCAAAATATCCTTTTTTTGTGGTATCTTTATCTTTGCTCTCACATAGGGCTGAGGCTATATCTCTTGCCACTGATGGTTTTTCTGCTAATATAAGTCTTTTCATATCCTATGCCAAAAGACTCTCAATACGTTCTTTTAGTATTGTGGTGGTAATCTCTCTTATAATGGCTTTTATATCTTCTTCTTTTATAGCGGTTTCTATCTCTTTTGTGGCTATGTTCATGATTTCATTCCTCATATTGTTTACTATTTCGTTGACGCTGTTCAACATAAGGGTTTTTATATCCTCAGTGGCTATTTGAGATTGTATAGCGTTCTTGGCGAGGTCTTTAAAATCTATACCAGACAGTGATTCTCTAACGGTGTTCCTTATCTCTTCTTTCAATACATCTACTATTATATCCTTTAAGTGGCCCTTTGAAGAGTCCATAGCTAAAACCTCCGATATTCTATCTAATCCTTTGTTTGTTTTTCTTGATTTTATATTATAATCCGATATAAGCTTTAAAACTATTGCCTTTAAAGAGCTTTTTATCTCAGTTTTTATAATACCTATCTTTTTGGTTATTGGAATACGGCTTATATCTATAGGGAACATATCATCTAATATGATGATAACTGGTATATCTGAATTTTGATATATGTTTAAAAGTTCTCTGGCGGCGCTTACCCCTTCCGTAGTATCGTATATTATCATGTCAGAATCCAAAATTTCTTCCTTGCTTATGCGTTCTGGCGAAAATATCTTTATATAAGCTATACTTTCTAAAGTATTTTTTATGTTTTCCAAAAGTTCATCGTCTTTTGATATAACAGATATATAAATACCTGTATGAGTTTCTTGGCTTTTAACAGAATATTGAGTCATTGGCTCAGGTTTTGGTGCACGCTCTTTAGCTATAAGCTCTTTATATTTTTTCAAAAGCTCTGGCAATACTGATATCTCTCTGTCTCTTGATATTATTATCTTGTTTTGCATTTTTAGGTTGTCTGGGTCTATAGGAAAAAGGTCATCCATAAGCACTATATATTTTGAGTTTTTGTAAGCTTTTTCAAATAAAGAGTTTAAATCGTTTTCTGATACAAGCCCTGAAACCGCATCGTAGATTACTATATCTATATCTTTTGGAGCATTTCTTATAGCCTCCTCACCGTTTTTTACAAAAATAACATCCTCTCCCAAAAGAAGATGTTGGAGTTTTTCTACAAGCAATCTATCAAAGGAGGATACTAAGATTTTCATGTTTTACTCTCCTTGGAGCGTTCTTTAGCATAGCTTAGTATTATATCTATTATCCTCTTTGCCTCTTCTGAGCTTTCTTGGGGTATTATTTTGGCGGTAGCTATAGTAAGTCTTAGGGCTTTTAATCTCTCTATGAGTTCTTCATCTAAATAATCTACAAAGGTTTTTCTAAGACTCCAGACTATCCATGTGGCTATGGCAAGCCCTATCAAGAACATACCCACAGCTATGGGTGTTCTAAAGAGCTCTGTCATGATATCTCCAAAGCTACTAATTTTTACTCCCACTATTATAGTATCGTTGCCTATCTTCTGGGTAGCACCGTGAAATAGGTTTTGGTCTATAGGATGGTTTATGAGGTTTGTGGATTTTATAACTCTGTTGGGGGTTTTTACCACCACCACCATATCCTCTCCGTAAGGAAGCACTATTTGATTGGAGTTTGATTTGATACTATAAAGAGCCATAGCCATATCTTTTGATATATGCTCTTCTTTTGTGTAATAATAATAATCAGAAGCTATGTAAAAGCTACCCACTATGAAAAATATCGCACAAAACATAGCAAAAAGCGAAGTAAAAAGGTTCATATCATACCCCACCTATTGTAATATTCTCTACCAACACAGAAGGAGAACCCACATGCCCAAAAAATCTAAAGTCATTTCCTATTAATTTTATTTTCTTTAAAAGCTCCAAAAAGTTTGATGCCACCGTAACAGCTCTTATAGCATAAAAAGGTTTGCCGCTTTTATAAAAAATACCAGAAGCCCCTAAAGAAAAATTACCAGATATAGGGTCTACCATATGAAGGCCCATAAGCTCCGTAATGTAAACACACTCTTCATAAGCACTAAGAAGTGTATCCAATGTATTGTCCTTTGGCATCAGATAAAAGTTGTGAATACCCGTCTGGGGTATGGATTTATAACCAGCTCTTACACTGTTTGCAGTGGATTCTTGATGTGATTTTTTGGCAGTATATATATTGTGTAAAAAGGTTTTGAAAACACCATTTTCTACCACAACGTTTTTTTGAGTAGGATTACCATCTGCATCAAAGTTAGAACTTCCTATAGCCCTACCGATGGTCCCGTCATCTATGATAGTCACCTCTTCACTGGCTATTTGCTCTTGGAGTTTGTCTTTTAAAAGAGTTTTATTCTTTATAAGAGAATCTCCCAAAAATATACTTGAAAAAGCTCTAAGCAAAGATACCATGCTATCTGGTGAAAACACTACAGGTAAAGACCTTGTTTCAAAGCTTTTAGGATTTAAAAGATTTAAAGCGTTTGTGGCTATCTCCTTTGAAAGACCGTCAAAATCAATATCTTCTAAAAACCTGCTTGCTATATAGGAACATCCTGATGATGTGTCATCATTTTCTTTTGCTATAGCACATCCCATTACAAAGAAGGCGCTAAGGGTTTCTTCAACGCTTACTCCGTAAGAGTTCTCCATAAGATAATAATAAGTGGTTTCTGTATAAGACAAATCCCTTACCAAAGCTATCCTGCTATCATAAGATTTTATCTTGTCTTCTGTGTAAAGTAGCTTTTTTATCTTTTCTTGCTTGTCCTTTGACAATCCTTCTTTATCAAAAAGCTCTATGGGGTTTTTATTTTGTTTTTGTTCTTTTAAAAGCTCAAAAACATCTCCTTCATCCTGAGAAAGAGCTATATCCATAGCCATCTTGGTAGAGTTTTCTATGTCTTTCTTTGTGAGTTTCGTAGTATAAGAAAAACCTGTCTTCCCGTCTTTTATCACCCTTATCCCCAATCCTTTTTCTTTGGAAGCCTCTATCCTATCAACAGCTTTATCTTCTATATCTATCTTTAGCTTGCTTGCTTCACTCAAATATATCTCAAACTCAAAACCTTCCTTTATCACATTTTTTACAACAGTCTTTATATCTTCCATAGTTTTATTATAAACTAATTTTATAAAAAATTAATTTAAATCAATATTTTCAATATGACCAATGGGTCAATATTTTCATCCAATCTTCATCATTTTGGTTTTATATTTAGAATATCAACTTTAAGGAGGTTTGATATGAAAAAGTTAGCTTCATCAATCTTAGGTCTTGCGCTTTTATCTGGGGTAGTATTAGCCCAGCCAACAGCTCCAAACAAAGAGACAAAGGCTCAAGAGAAGTTTGAGCATGTGAAAGCCCGTATCCTTCACATGATTGATAAGAGGATGGATTTCTTGCAAAAGCACAAGGCTTGTGTAGAAAAAGCTCAAAACTGGAAGGAGCTAAGAGCTTGCAGACCACATAGAAAAATGTGGCATCACCCTATGAAAAAGATGGAACACAAATAATACTAAACCTTGGCACAAGGCCTAAAGCCTTGTGCTTATCATTGATAAAAAGAAATTGAGATATTATATTAATAATTATGGAGGTTTAAAATGATGAAAGCTAAAAGATTGGTAAACATTATAGGATTCTTAGGAGTTTCTTCCGTGCTCTTCTCCTGCGCACAGACAGGGCAATACACCCTATCTCCAGCAGGTCAACAAGGAGCAGCAGTGGGTGGTATATTGGGTGCCACAGCAGGTACAATGCTTGATAACTCTAATCGTTGGCGTGGAGGTGTGATAGGTGGTGTAATGGGTGCTATACTAGGAGGAAGTCTTGGCCAAATAGCAAACCAAGCAGCTCAACAAGCAGCTACCCAAAATCAGCCAGTGCAGTACTCAAACGGTCCTCAGACCATACAAGCAGTACCACAAGGCCAAGCTGGCAATGGTTGCCAAACAGTGACCACCAAGTATTATCAAAACGGACAATTAATCAAAACAGAAACGAGAGAAGTTTGTCCAAATCA
>CAZTLC010000005.1:9268-19713 GCA_964614295.1 uncultured Aquificaceae bacterium
TTGTCAGCGTTTATACCGTTGTAAGCTTTTATGGCAGTGGGCCAGTTTCCATATTTTTGAAAGTCTCTTGCCAGTATAGCAGTGCCCAATTCTATATTTGTTTTTATATCAAAAAGCTGGTTTTTATCTTTTATGTTAAACTCTTTCATTATATCTAAGTTATGATCGTAGTTTACCTGCATAAGTCCCCTATCTGTGGTACCATCTTTGTTGTGATTTACAGTATAAGGATTAAAAGAGGATTCTTGGTCTATAATGGCGTATATAAGCTCTTTTGGGACATGATATCTTGAAGAGACTTCCTCTACCGTTTGTTCTATTTGATTTTTTAAATCCTTGGGTAAACTCTCAAGCCCATCATAACTAACAGGCTTGTCCACATCCCCTGTAATAAGACCTTCTAAGTTGCTCCGTATTGGTGGGTCTTTTTTAGGTGGGTCAGAACTAAGCTCGTTAACGGCATCAAAAAACTTAAACATCTCTATAAGCGATGAGTTATTGGATATAAACCCATCTTTTGTAAAAGGAATAAACTTAGATTTGGGTTCTTCCGTTTTGGACTGTGGAAGGTTTGCCATCGTATCTTCAAAAGAAGGCACATTTTCTTTTATAGTTTTTATGACCTTCTCTTTCGTATTGCCGCTTTTTATAAAGCTAAGCAAATCCTCTATTCTCATATATCTATTTTAATTCTTTCAAGTACTCTAAAATCTTTTTCTTTTGGCCTGGTTCTTCTTCACCATTTTTGTTTACTATCTTTAGAGCCTCTAAAAGGAGTTTTTTAGCTTCTTTTTTATCTCCTAACATAAATTTTATCATGCCTAAGTGCTGTATTATCACGGAGTCTTTTGGGTTTAGTTTGTAGGCTTCCTCTTCGTATTTTAGAGCTTTTTTATAATCATGCAGCAGAAAGTATCCATAAGCTAAACTATCAAGATAAGATGGGTTTTTGGGAGATAGTTTTACAGCTTTTTCTACATACATTAAACCTTCTTTTATGTCCTTATTGTAAAAAAGCATTGTATAACCTAAATAGTTTAGCATCTCAGCATCGTTTGGTTTTAGAGCTATTACCTTTTTTAAATCTTTTATCTCGTTATCTATTTGATGGAGTTTGTCTTCTATCATAGCCCTTATAAAGTAGCTTCTATAGTCATGGGGATTTAGCTTTATTGACTGGTCTGCATAAACCTTTGCCATTATATAATGTCCGTGGCTTGCGGTGATAATCGCTTTAAAGATATAGAGTTTTGCGCTCAAGGGATTTAACTTAAGACCCTTTTCTATATAGGGCGTAGCTTCGTTGTATTTACCTTCATCTATCAAAATACCAGCTATCCTCTCGTATAGTTTTGGATTTTTACCATCTATCTTAAGGAGTTTTTTATAAACTTCCAAAG
Source organism: uncultured Aquificaceae bacterium (assembly GCA_964614295.1). Lineage (GTDB taxonomy): Bacteria > Aquificota > Aquificia > Aquificales > Aquificaceae > Hydrogenobaculum. The sequence continues at coordinate 10,669 of CAZTLC010000005.1, forward strand.
CTTTTACTGGTTCATGAGCAGCTTCTAAAGCAAGTCCATAAAGATATACTATAGCTTTATTGTTGGGATGAGCTTTGTAGAGTGGTTCCAAAACAGATATGGCTTTTTTGTATCTCATGCTTTGAAGCAAGGATATCGCATATTGATATTGATAGCTTGAGTTTTCTTTGTTTAGTTCTGTGAGCTTTTTAAACACATCTGAGGCTTTATAACTAAGACCAAGCCTAAAAAATAGGTTTCCAAGACGCTCCAATACGCTCACGTTTGTGGGGTCTTTTTGAAGAATATCTTCATAAAGCTTTTCTTCTTTTTGATATTCTCCTCCTTGGTCATAAATAGATGCCAGTGTATCTATAGCCTCTTCAAAGCTTGGTTTTAGTTCTATAGCTTTTTTTAAGTCTTCTATAGCCTTTTCGTTTTCCTGCTGGGCTAACTCTATCCTAGCCCTTATATAATAAAATATATATTTCTCGTTTTCATTCTTAAAAGCCAAAAACCTATTTAATATATCTTCAGCCTTTTTTATCTCACCATCGTGTAGATACGTGGTTATAAGGTTTATAGCAAAAAAGCTATCTCTTGGGAATTTAGCCACAGCTTCTTCCAATATCTCTTTCGCTTTTTCTTGATTTCCATTCATCGTATAAAGAGTATATAAGTCTATGTATGGCCTTTCAAGATTTGGATATCTGTTTTTGTAGAGTTTTGCTACATATATAGCCCCCTCCGAATAGCGGGTTCTTACATACATACTTATAGTATCTTCAAAAACGCTAGGGGTTGGCATCTCTTTTAGAGCTTTTACACAATAAGGATAAGCCTTTTGCGGATTGTCTAAATAATAATGACACATAGCATAATCAAAATAAGGATTTGCCAAGGAAATACCACTCATTAAAAACATAGAAAGCAATATCTTTTTAAACATATCAAGCCTCTACTTTAAATATATAAAGAGGATAGGAAGTGCGTCTTAATATGCTAATGGTCTCAATAGCCCCAAATATCCTCTCTAAGAGTTTCGGTTTCTTGGAAGCTATGAAAACGATGTCTGGATTTACATTAGATGAAAAACCCTCTATAGATTTAGCTACATCTTTGTCGTTTATTATCTCATAAGAAAAGTTATAAACTGATGAAAACCTATCTTCTATATCTTTTAGTTTCTTCAATTTTGCTTCGTTTACGCTTTGTTCAATGGTTTGGGATACATCCTTTGATATCTCTACACCTATTCCTTTGTCTACGTGTAGTAATGTAATCTTTGGTCTTAGGCTTTTAAAAGTATTAAATACAAAATCAAGCATTTTATCACATATTTTTGTAAAATCATAAGCTATTAGCAAATGTTCAAGCTTTTCTATCTCTTTAGATTTTATCACTAGAGTGCTTGCCCTAGCATTTTTTACTATATCTTCTGTGGTACTCCCTACCAATATCTTTTCTACAAGGTTTTTGCTATGCCCTCCTAAAAATATACCATCCATATCATTGTCTTCGGCTTCTTTTGAAATTACTTCAGCAAAAGGAGTATCCACTATCACCTTGTAGGTGGTGTTTATAGGTTTAAGATATTCTGCCAATGCGCTAAGTTTTTCCAAAGCTAATTTTTTTGCGTTTTCTTCAGCTTTTTGGATGATATCCATATCAACTATATCTATAGAAAGGCCTTCAGGATAGGGCAGATATGTAAATGGGGCTATAACATGGAGAAGTTCAAGCTCTGCATTTAGGCTTTTAGCAAAGACTTTTGCACTTCTTATTACTAAGTTTGTAATATCTGAGAAATCAACGCTTACAAGATACTTCATATCTCACTCCTACATATTTTTGCACCACCTCTAAAATCCAATCGTGTATAATGCCGTTGGAAGCCACCACATCGGTAGAACTTTTAAGCCCATAGGACAAAGAGTAAGCACCGCCTGCTTCCAAAAGCACTACAAGAGCTCCTGTTATATCCCAAGGATGGAGTTCAAATTCCATGAGTCCATCAAATATGCCTTCTGCTAAAAAGCATATGTCTGCTGCCGCAGAACCAGGACGCCTCATAGAGGCTGCATCTATGAAAAGCTCCTTTGAAGCTTTTAGATATATATCCAAATCTCTTTTTGAACGAGACGGAAAACCATAACATATGTTGCAGTGCTTTAATATATGTCTATTGCTCACTCTTATAGGTTTTCCGTTTTTAAAAGCTCCTAAACCCTTAGCTGCAAAATAAAGCTTATCAAAGTAAGGAAGGTAGACAGCTCCTGCTATAGGCTCATCTTCGTAAGCAAGCCCCACAGAACAAGCAAATATAGGAAAGCCCATTATGTAATTTTTTGTACCATCAAGGGGGTCTATATACCACTTGTAAGGACTATCGTTTATGGAAGCACCCTCTTCTCCTATGATTTGATGGTCTTTGAGCATAGAGTTTATATAATCTACTATTTTAGCTTCCGATGTTCTATCCACAAAGCTTACAAAATCTTTTTCAGCCTTTTCCTCAATATCTGATATATTTACGTTGCCAAAATACTCTTTTAATACCTCTCCACCTATCAACGCTGCGTTTTTTGCTACATCTAAGAATCTACTTATATCATCCATCTTGATTTTATTTTATCATGTTTTTTGGCTTTTAAAAGCATAAAACAAGAATGTTCTAAAGCCCCGATATGGGCGTAAGCCTCCATAAGGCTATTGGAAGCTGCAAAAACCCCATGAGTTTTCACTATCACAACACTATATTCTTTTAAAGCTAAAGATAGGGCTTCCTCCAAAGCCTTTGATGCAGAAGCTGGATTTACTTCCAATATGGGGGCTTCTTTGAAGATGAGTTTTCCTTCAGAATCTATCGGCACAATCTTATCATAGAAAAAAGAGGATAGTGTGGTATACTTTGGATGGGCATGAACTATACACTTTTTACCAGTACTCATATATATTGCCCTATGGACATAGTATTCAGAGGATGCTTTAGAAGATGGGGTTTTGTTTAAGTTTACTTTTACTATATCTTTTTCCGTTAAATCTCCAAAAAAAGAGCCTCTTTTTGTGATATACATATCGCTTTTGTAAGAGTAGCTTATGTTACCAGCAAAGGCGTTTACAAGCTTTTCTTGAAAACACAGTTTTGCCACTTTTATTATCTCGTTTGTTATGTAATCCATAAAGATATAATTATTAAAAGCATAAAAACTATGCTTATATAACCATTCACCGTAAAAAATGCCTTATTTAGTTTTGATAAATCATCGGCTTTTATCAGCTTGTGTTCATACACTAAGAATCCGGCTATCCCAATAACTCCCACAAGGTATATAAACCCGAGTCTATTGTCTATGAAATAAATCCACAAAAGACACAAAAATGTGAGTACGTGAAATATCCTCGCAGCGTATATAGCTTTTTCTTTTCCAAGCCACACAGCTATAGACTTTACGCCATATTCTATATCAAACTCATAATCTTGAAGAGCATAAAGCATATCAAATCCACTAACCCAAAAACCCATAGCAAGGCCAAGCAATATAGCCTCTTTTGATATATGGCTATTTAGAGCTACATCTACACCTATTGGTATGAGAAAATAAACCAATCCAAGAAATATATGTGGCATATAAGTAAATCTTTTGGCTTTGGGGTATATATAAATGGATAAAAGCACCAAGGGAGATAGTAAAAATGCAAAATGGTTTAATAAAAAACTAACAAATATAAAAAGATAAGATGTGGTAAATATGATGAGCTTTAATTCAAACAAAGATACTGTGCCTTTGGCATGAGGCCAGTTTTTAGTACGAGGGTTTAGCTTATCCAAATCTAAATCAGCTAATCTATTCATAGCCATGGCATCTGTTCTTACAAGCACCATAGCTATTATGACAAGGATAAACTTCCAAAAGTCAAAATCATGACTCAAGAGCAAAAATGCACTTATGCCAAAAGGTAGAGCAAATATCGTATGCTCAAACTTAACAAGCTCTGATATCTCTTTTAAACTGCTCATAGTGCTTTATTATATCCTCCACTGTAGTTTCTTTGCTTTTCAAAGCATCAAAACGTTTATGGGCTTTGTTATAAATTTCATATCTCTTGTAATACAAACTTCTAAGCTCTTCTATGGGTCTTTGAAGAAGAGGCCTATTTGGAAGCGACTTACAGCGATTGTAAAACTCTTCAAAAGGAACATCTAAAAATGCTACAAAACCTTCCTTCTTCATAAAATCCATGGCTTCTTCTCTAGCCCCAAGTCCACCACCTGTAGATATCACACTTTTTGGTTTTGAAAGATTTTTTAACATTTTTATCTCAAAATCTCTAAAAAAAGCTTCTCCTTTTTGGGAGAAGATATCTTGTATTTTCATACCAAGGGCGTCTTCTATTTGTTTATCTACATCTACAAACTCAAAATGTAGCTTTGAAGATAAAAGCTCCCCTACAGACGTTTTGCCACTACACATAAACCCCACCAAGAAGATAGGAATATCCACTTAGAAATCTAAGTCTATATCTTCGTCGTCTATTTCAAAAGTGTCCGTAGTAAAGAAAAAACCCCTTATGTTTAAAGCGATGTTTTTAAAATCATTTAGGTAATCAAGCACATTATCGTAAAAGTTTATGGTCTCTTTAAGGTCTCTTATATGTTCGCCATCCAGCCCTTTCTTTCTTAGCATCCTTAAAGTAGCTATGCGCCCCATCCTTGCTTTGGAATACTTCTCTTGCCATTCAGTCCAGAATTCTTGTTTGTGAACGGGGGTTTTGATGATAAAGCTGTCCAATTTGGACAATTCTTCTAGCCACTGGATTTCTATAGAAGATTTCTTTTTCATATAAATATTATATCATATTCAATTGTTAAAACCATAACATTAGGCATAAACTTTCATAGACTTTTAACACCTTTACCTATAAGCAATAATCCACATACTATTACAAGAAGCACTTAGATGAAAAAGAGGTTCAACGGACTCTAAAAGCTCCTGGAAAAGCCGTTAGAAGTTTTAAACCCTCTTGAGAGCTATTTAATTTAACCCTCACTATATAAAAACCTTTTTGCTGTGAAACGATTGGCTCAAATCCTAAAGCTTTTACTTTTGTTATAGCCCTTTCTAAAGCCGTTTGAGATTTGAAAGCCCCTACTTGAAATAGTAGGCTCTCGGTTTTATAGGTATTTTGAGAAACTTCTTCTTGGCTATTTTTTATTATCTGAGATATGGTTTTTGGAGGTGTTGATTTTTGAGGAGCTTTTTGAGATTTACTGGTTTGAGATGGAATATTTTGTGGCGGGGTCGCAGTGGTACTTGGAGCAGGTGTGGTTGATATAGAAGGTGAAGATGTAGGGGTTTGAGTTTGCGGAGTATTGGTGGTATTTGCTGGTGTGCTTGGAGAAATGCTGGTTTGGGGCTGGCTTGGAATTGGTGAAGAAGTGACTATATTTATCTTTCCTGTGGATTCTTTTTCATGTTGCCACTCATTTAGGCCTATATAAAAGAGTGTAAAACCTATCAATGCTCCCAAGGACAAAAGCGCCGTTCTTTTCAACTTCATACAAATATTTTACCACTAAAACTGTGAAAGAAACCTTATATCGTTTTCGTAGAAAAGCTTTATATTGTCTATGCCATAATATAGCATCGCAAGACGCTCTACACCCATCCCAAAAGCAAAACCTGTATAGTAAGATGGATCTATATCGCAGTTTTTAAGGACGTTTGGGTGTACCATGCCACAACCCATCACCTCAAGCCACCCAGATTGTTTACATACTCTACAACCACTACCTCCACATATCACGCACTGAATATCCACCTCAAAAGACGGTTCTGTGAAAGGAAAGTAAGAACTCCTGTATCTTGTTTTTAAGCTTTTATCAAAAAATATATTTAAAAATGTATCTAAAACATACTTTAAATGTCTTAGATTGACATGCTTATCCACCGCCAAGCCTTCCACTTGGAAAAACATGGGCGAGTGGGTAGGGTCATCATCTTTTCTATAAACTTTACCTGGAGCTGTAATATAGATAGGTGGTTTGTTTGATAACATCGTTCTAATCTGAATGGGCGATGTATGGGTTCTCAAAACATAACCTTCTTTGTTCACATAGAAGGTGTCTTGCATGTCCCTGGCTGGATGGTATTTTGGTATGTTTAGCATGTCAAAGTTATAATCTTCCTTTTCAAGTTCTGGCCCTTCTTGTTCTAAAAAGCCCATAGACTTTAGGATAGAAAGAATCCTATCTAAAGCAAGCGTTATCGGATGCAAGTTTCCCAGAGAAGATGTAATAGGCAGGGTAGGGTCTATAAACTCTTTGGAGAGTTTTTTTGATTCCTCTTGGTTTTTAAAATAAGAAAATTTTTCTTCAAATATATTTTCTACTATATCTTTTATTTCATTTACAAGGCTTCCGTAGGATTTTCTCTCCTCTGGCGGGACATCTTTTATAGCTTTTGCCAATTCTTTTACTATACCCGTTTTACCTAAATACTTAGCTTTTACTCTCTCTAGCTCTTGTAAAGAAGAAACGGAAGCTAAATCTTCGTTTAGCTCCCTTAGGATATTTTCTTTGTCAGGCAACATGCTGTTTAGCTTTTTCTATAAGCTCTTTAAAAGCTTGTGGGTCAAGGATAGCTATTTGGGCTAAGGATTTTCTGTTTAGATTTATACCTATCTTTTTGAGAGCATTTATAAACTTGCTATAAGTCATACCGTTGGCTCTGCAAGCTGCGTTTATACGTGCTATCCAAAGGGCTCTAAACTGTCTTTTGCGCTGGCGTCTATCCCTATATTGATACTTTAAAGCTCTTATCACAGCTTCCTTAGCTTTTCTATAAACTCTGCTCTTTTGACCTCTATAGCCCTTAGCAAGCTTCAAAACTTTTTTTCTAAACTTCTTTGACGAACGGCCTTTAACTCTCATAAAAACCTCCTTAAGCTAAATATTATAACAAAAACTTCTTCTATGTATATCACAAACTCCAAACTTCCTAATCTCCTCCATATGCTCTTTCGTGCCATACCCTTTGTGTTTATCAAAGCTAAAAGGATAGCGCTCTGAATAATCAATCATTATCCTATCTCTAGTAGCTTTTGCCACTAAAGAAGCAAGTCTTATACAAAAACTCTTTTCGTCTCCTTTAGTGATAGGTATGCATTCATAATCTTCTAAGTTTATAAAATCTGATAAAACTATATCAAAAGGTTTAATATTTTCTAAAGCTCTTTTCATGGCTAGTTTTGTGGCTTTTGATATGCCAATATCATCAATCTCTTGATGAGTAGCCATACCAACGCTATATTTAAAATATTTTCTTATAATATCAAAAGCTAAAAACCTATCTTTTTCATTTAGCTTTTTAGAATCCCCAGTGATAAGGGCGCACTCTTTAGAGTAAAATAAATCAATGTTATCCACAAATATAGCACCTACTACTAATGGGCCCGCCAAAGCCCCTCTGCCAGCCTCATCTATACAAGCCAACGTAAGCCCTCTTCTTAAAAACTGAGCTTCGTAGGTTAGGATTTTTTGGATTTGGCTTCTTGTTTGAGTTTTTCGTGAGCTTCTTTCTCCCATGACTTAATTTCTTTAATCTTACGAGCAGCCGTCTTACCTTTTAGCTCTCTTAGGAAATAAAGTTTTGCTCTTCTTACTTTACCATATTTTACAAGCTGGATACTATCTATATTTGGACTATAATATGGAAATGTCCTCTCTATACCAACTCCGTAAGATTCTTTCCTTACGGTAAACATCTTGTTTATACCGCTGTTTTTAATCCTTATCACAACACCTTCAAAACCCTGAATCCTTTCCTTATCGCCTTCTTTTATTTTATAGTTTACCTTTACGGTATCACCTACCTTAAACTTTGGATACTCTTTCTTAGGAGTGTATAGTTTTTCTAACTCTTGGATATTCATAGCTTAAACCTCCAAAATCGTTTTAAACCAATATTATAACATATTTTATATTTTTGGATTAGATATCTTATCCTGGTCTACGGGTAAGCCAGTTTCAATAGAAAGACATGGAGCTCTGAAAAGAGAACCACGCCATATACCTTGCATAGTCCTTACCATTACTATAGCGTAAAATACTATCAGCATTACTACTTCAACACCAGACAGTATTTTTACAAACTCAAAACCTGTAAAAATCCATATTTGGATGGTGGCCGATGTAAACACTCCTAACGGGAACGTGAATCCCCACCAACCCATGTTGAAAGGAAGCCCATCTTTTAAATATTTAAGGGTAGTTATTATAGCCATCACAAACCACCACAAACCATAAGCCCATAAAAGCATACCTATCATAAATCCTACTCTGAAGAAAATTCTTGAGAAAAGCTCAAACTCAGAACCGTAAAACATTCCAGAAGAAGCTTGACCCAGCAAAAACATCGCCAAAGCTCCGGTACCGATAGGGCCAAGAGTCAACCATATAGACACCGCCATATCTTTTGGTGGTAAGCCGTGCACCGCCAATCTAAAAAATAAGATTACCAGTATGCTCATAGCCAATGGCACAGATAAAGACCAGAGTATATAGCTTGTATACACTACATACTGACCGTGTATCTGATCTAAATGAGAAGCTATGAATCCCCCAGATGCCGCTGCAACCTCAGCTGGAACAATAGGCAAAAGCCATACTCCAGTCATTTTATCAAGACTATGCTCATGGGTTGTAAACATATAAAAGGGTACCAAAAACCCGCTTACTATAGCCAAAAGCACATCTATCCACCAAAGATAATAATCTAGATGAGCATAACGATTGCCATAAAATAGTATAAATCCATTTACTATTGTGGCAAAACCCATCGGAATAGCTCCAATGAACATAGACTGCACCGGGTGATAAAGCATCCTTTTGGCACCATTAAAGAAAAATACCCACCTTGCTATAAATAAAAGCGAGATAATAGTAAAAAATATAATATTTAGTTCCCATATAAACTTTGTTATAGGTATCATATATGGAAAGTGATAGGGTGAGTTGTGAAGGTCTATGGCTACTATACCAGTACCCATCGTAAGGGTAAACCA